>JBILJL010000293.1:0-3455 GCA_044377255.1 Bacteroidia bacterium | reverse complement strand
AAAATCTCACCTTGCTCGTTGATTAGGCCTAACTTACCCATATTTTCAACACGTGCTAAGCCTTTTTCGAAAGGATATACTTGGTCAAATTCGGGCTTGATAATTTCCTCACCTTGCATATTGATGAAACCCATTTTGCCATTTTTTATAACCTTGGCCTTACCATTTTTAAATGGATAAATTACATCATAACCTTTGAGCATTTTGCCACCAACTTTTTTCTGGGCAAATGCATCTGTATGAAAAAAACAAAATATAACTGCTATTAAAACGACTATTCTCATCAGTGGCGAATTTAATTGATTTAGCGAAAAAACAAACCTTGTGCCAAAATATTCTATAATTGATTTGCATTTTTTAAATGATTACCTATTTTTATAAATTAAAACACTACAATGAACTCATTTAGAAAAAGCACCGGATGGGCACTAATAGTGCGTGGATTGCTATTTGGACTCTTCGGATTTTTGGTATTGTTTATGGAGTCGAAAACCATTTATGGCCCCATGAATTTTCTTGGAATCATACTTTTGGTTTCGGGAGGATTGTATTTTACCCTATCATTGATGCTCCGAAAAAGCAATAAAGCCTGGTTTTTTGGTTTACTCTGGGGTTTAATAGACCTCGCAACTGGTGGTTATATTATGCTCAATATGGCAAAAGCAACAACCTTATTCACAGATATCATCGGAATTTTTGCCATAGTTATGGGTATATCTATTTTGGTTTCGGCCTTTTTTATTAAAGGGTATCGCGTATTTTTATACATCAATTCTCTTGTTTCACTCAGCTTTGGGTTCCTCATTTTAACCAACCCCACCATTGGTAGATTAGATTTTTTAGTTGGGCTTTATGCCTTATTATTAGGTATGTTTGTTATTTATGGAGGTTATGCCTTGCTCAATTGGAAGAAAAAAGAAGAGGATCAAACAACAACAATAACCACTGAAAAAAAATAATATGCTTCAAGCAAAATCTAGAAATTTTTTATACTTATTTAGCCTAACACCTGGCTTGTTTTGCCTTTACGGTAATTTACATGGCGGATGGTTTACTCTCGGAAACACCCTATATTCATTAGGATTTTTAGCCGCTATTGAATGGTTGAGCAAACCCATTGGTTCAAACCAAGCAACACCTAAAGAAGATATCATTCCGCAACTCATTTTAATGCTACATATACCCTTTCAATTAGCAAGTATTGCAAGTTTAATATACGGAATACAAAGTGGTATTGTTTCAGATATTTGGATTATTCAAGCAGCCATTAGCACGGGAGTTAATACTGGTTCATCTGCAATTGTGGTATCACATGAATTGATCCATCGCAAAAATAAACTAGAAAATTTCTTTGGGCGCTGGTTACTCTTTACTGCTGGCAATATGTACTTTTTTGTAGATCATTTAAGAGTCCATCACAAATGGGTTGGAACGGCTAAAGACCATGCAACGGCGCAACTTAACGAGAACCTTTATTCCTTTTTTCTCAGGTCATCCCTGGGCCAATTTAAAGGAGCCATCCAATTAGAAAATGAACGCTTAAAAAAAGAAGGGAAAAGCAATTTCCTTTTGAACCATTATGTTTATAGGCAGTTAATTTTACATGCTATACTAGATACTTGTTTGTTTTTATACGGCGGAATACTCTTGGTTGCAGCTTGGTTTTTACATTGTATTGTTGCCAACTTTTTACTAGAATATGTAAATTATGTACAACATTACGGTTTGAACCGACCTGAAAAATCAAGGGTGACTGAGGAACACAGTTGGGAAAGTGATTTGTTTGTAAGTAGGTTTGTATTGGTGGATTTAAGTAGGCATGCCGACCATCATTATTATTCCTCCAAACCATTTCACACTTTGGTGAATTATGAAAATAGTCCGAAAATGCCGAGTGGTTATGCGGGTATGTTTTTAATTGCAGCCATCCCACCTTTTTGGTTCAAGATGATCCATAAAAAATTGAATCTTATAAACTAAAGGGAATCACTTCTGGCAAGGCTTGCACCTCTCCTACTTTTAAATCGCCTAATTGTATAGTATCTATCCTCACACGAATTAACCTTAAGGTAGGAAAGCCCACCGCAGCTGTCATCTTGCGCACTTGCCGGTTTTTGCCTTCGCGCAATACAACTGAAATCCATGAATAAGGTCTGTGTTTTCCTGCGCGTGAAGGTGGTTTTCTGGGTTCAAACAGTGGCTCTTCCAATAACTTTTTTACCAAGCAAGGTTTGGTTCGAACCAACTCTTTTTTAAAAGTTAAGAAAAGCCCCGCAGCCATTTCATCTATTGCCTCTTGCGTGATATCTCCATCTAGTTGCACCCAATATTCCTTTTCAAATTTAGCACCATTTACCATGGCCATTAATTTGCTATTGGAGGTCATGAGCAATAGTCCTTCACTATCCTCATCTAACCTACCAATTGGGTGCACGCCTTTGGGGAAAGGATACAATTCAATTAAGCCATGCTTGCTTTTTTGGTGAGGAGGAACCTGTGTAATGCTGATGATTCCATAAGGCTTATGAACCATAAAATGTTGGTGTACTTGCGTCATCACATTTTCTTAATTGGATCAAGCAAATGCTCTAAACCATTTAAGCGTATTTCGTAAAGTGTTTCTAATTGCTGACCCAATTTGCCCTTTGGAAAACCATTGCGTTGAATCCATTCTAGGTAATGAACGGGCAAATTCATTAAAAGGGTACCCTTGAACTTGCCATAAGGCATAGGTGTTTTCACAATACCTATCAAAATATCTTGGGCACTATATTCCATTAAGTATTAATAAAATTAGTCCTCAAATAATGCTAGATTCAGTTGACTAATTTTTTGAAATCCATTATCAGCGGTTAACAATGGTAATTCCATAAATAAGGAAGTGGCAGCAATTATACTATCAGGAAGTTTCATTTGATATTTTTGCTTAATAGAAACTGTGTGCTTCTTTATTTCAAGGCAATATTGGTATCAACCAAAAAACTACGACCATTCATCTCTAAGTTGCTTTTGTATAGTTATGGGTTGTTCTTTTAGTTTAATGGTACCACAATACTTTTTGGCATCAAATCCTTCTTTGATTTGTATCTTATTAAGTAATTTCCTTATTGAATCCTTACTTATGCCTTGCTTAATAACGGTAACCATTTATTTATTTCTTGAATAACGAAAGTACAATAAATATTACAATTTCCTTAACTGATTTTTTTAACTTGGATCAAACCGAAAACAATTACAACACCATTTCTGGTATATCACCATTTACAACCAAACGGCCTTCGGTTTTTTCTTGAATGTATTCAACGCTTACGCCAGGAGCCCTTTCGAGCAATACAAAGCCAGCTTCTTTAATATCAAAAACACCCAATTCTGTAACCACTTTTTTAACACAACCTAAGCCCGTAATTGGCAAAGAGCAACGTTTCAATAATTTAGATTCGCCAGCTTTGTTTACA
>JBILJL010000292.1:0-3461 GCA_044377255.1 Bacteroidia bacterium | reverse complement strand
AACAAACATTTCAGTTTCTAAATTGGGTGAAAGTATTTATCAATTTGATTTTTCTGTTTAGTTTTATTAATGAATTAAAATCTTTTTTTCCATTGAAGTGATATCTCCATTTTTATATTTACACTTTACAATTATTCGCAAATCTTCATCATTAATCCAATTATAACTTCGTTCCAGTTTACCTTCATCAAAAAATATTTGCTCTTTAGTTACAATATTATCTTTATTAAGAAATATTAAATATTGAGATATATTATTGCTTGTGTTTATAAAATCTTCGAGATATGAAAATTCAAATCTAAAGGATTGGTTAATATCATTTAACACAATTAACCGCTCAGATCCGAATAAGGTATCCTTAAAATCATCAATACTATTAATCAAATATGAAATATCTCTGATTTCCATTGTGTTAATTAAAGGTAAAGGAACGGAAACGTTGTGATTATCCAAAATCCTCTTTTGAATAATTGCATCTTTAAACAATTTAATCGCCAAATCTGTATTAATGCCTGAAATAGAGTTATCACCTTTAATATCCACAGAAATAAGTTTACCTGACGTCTCATAATGAAATTTAATCTCTTCTTTCTGAGTACTCTTATCATCAAAATAAATCACATTTTCTACTTTATTATTTTGTAAGAAATAATCAGCTAAATGAACATCATCAAAATAGATACTGAAAATATTAGTGTTCGGCAAATCACACCCCAAATTAATAAGACTTAATAGAAGCATTATAAGAATTCTTTTCATTTTGTTGTTTATTTATTTTTCCAAAATATTGTTCCACCATAAACAGCAGTTGATTTAAAGCCTGTTTGGCCTCCGCGTATATGAATATTCAGCTTCTTGTTCCTGTGGTAAGTTCCTTCAATGGTAGCGCTTACTTTCGGCGCATGAAAGGCGTAGCCTTTGCTTTTCGCATATTCTTTCCATTTGTCATAATGATCATCACTTATATTCCAACCAATTGTGTTTTTGTGAATTTCGAATCTACCATTACTATATTTTGTATTTGAAGGCTTAAATGCAGCTTGCTCTATTCCATCCCAGTTGGTGGCCCCATAACTATAATCGAAGCCACCTGTCAAAGCATTAATTACTGCTGCATTAGCAATTTGCATTTTTGTATCATTTCTGGCATCAATATTTGTACTATTAAATAAATCAGCTTGATCACTATTTGCTCCATACGCCAATTTATTCCTCTGATGAACCGATGCAATTGCAAACATTTCTTTCTTTAATTCAGCAGTCTTTCCTTTCGTTTTATAAGCTGAACTTTCACCAAATACTGTGGCCGCCATTTTTTGAAACTTATCATGCTTTATACTCAATTCTACTGAATTTTTTGCTCCTGTTACTACCCCTTTCTCATTCTTGGTTACATCATCAGCTATATAAACCTTTTTATCATTAATTCCATCGCTACCCAAATGCTTTCCATCAGTTTTATAGTAATCACCTGCATTATCTCCATCAGCGTCTATATTAAAAATCGGATTACTGCTAAATGTTGCATACCCACTTTCCCAATATTTTACAATAGGATCCAAATTCCATCTTCGTCCTAACCTCGCATCATACTCCCAAAACTCTGCCGTCATAATATTTC
Source organism: Bacteroidia bacterium (assembly GCA_044377255.1). GTDB lineage: Bacteria > Bacteroidota > Bacteroidia > UKL13-3 > UKL13-3 > B1. Next base: position 1,840 of record JBILJL010000292.1, on the reverse strand, counting down.
CAACTCCCGCCACCTCATCATCACGCTCTTGACCATTGAAGGCGAAGCGGTACACCCCAGCACAGGTTTTAAAATCACCAAATTCAACAAATACAGGTATTTTCAATAAACATCTCCTTCCTATTGAATTAATTTGAAACTATTTGCTGCATCCATTGCTTCTTCAGTGCAGCTTTAAATTTCTTAAAAGTAATAAATAGAACAATACCGAATCATTTCTCTATTAAAAAGTGACAAATGGTAAACTACCTTTTAATACTACACTTGGACCTATTTATTTTACTATAAACTACATTTCCAATTTTAATGCTTCTTTTCCTAATTCTCCCTTCCGTTTTAAAGAAAATTTCATACGTATCGGTGTCATTTGGCATATAAAGCTTGATGATGTACTTCTTTGAACTGCTATTTGAAACGATATATTTCTCTGAACGAAAGTGATTTGTGAAGATAAACTGAAATGATTCTACTTTCTTGCAGGATGTGTCTTTAATTGTAAAGTGGTCACTTCCTCCAATACAAGGTAATATTGTTTCATTATCTCCAACGTTTACTATCAAAACACATAAGGAGTAGTTTGATGAAAAGTTTGAATCCAGCACAAATTCAAATCCCTTTATAGAATCGCCAAGTATCTCGGTAACTTTCATTTTACACAATGTGTCTGAAAAATCACTTGTTAAGACAATTTTGTGGCCTTCAACCTCAAACATTCCTTCACTGGACCTCCTGTATCCATCAAATGAAAACATATATTTAAATCGACTCATTGAGTCCAGTTCTATTTTAGGCAAATGGTAACCTTTATCCAGGATAGACTTGTTCATATAGGTTCCCACTAAATCTTTATTCGTAGTACACGCAAAAAGCACAAATTGCAAACTAAAAAGGCCCAAAAATATTTTTTTTGTCATCATGATAAATTATTTAAAATATTCACCAGTGGCATAATTCTTGTATAAATTATTTCCATTTACTCCTGATGGAATCGGCAAATTATGGCCGCTAAACACCTGTTTGACTGTTGAGCTTTTGTTAAGGTTAGCTTCGGGAAGATTTAAATATGGCTGCTTTCCTCCACTCCATATAATTCGGACATTTGTTGAATTGATTGGCCCTTCAAATGGCAAAGGACCAAATAGAGCTTGCCGCTTATACCCTTCGACTTCATCGTTAATATCATTTAAACCTCCATTTACGCCACCTCTTTTGTAACTTGTCTCACCCGCTAGGTATTGAAATCCATGCTTCAACTCATGAGCAGTGATTTCAACTGACCCTGTAGTAATAATATTAACGCGCTGCTTCAGATCCCCATCGTGATAAGTTTCACCCGCTGATCTTGAATTATCTGTGATTATATAAAACTGAGTAGTCTGATCCTGCTCCATAGTATTAATTTCATCGAGCACTTGCTGATACTTTGCAATTTCCCTAGTTAGACTTCTTTGTTCACAAATTTCGTTCGCAATTATCTTTCCCTTGGCCTTTCTATTTTCAATTCTTTCATCAAGTTTCTTTATTCTATTATTCAGACTTTGAATGTGGGATTTTGAGGATTTCTTCACATCTTCTACCTTCTCTTTATCTCCATCAATAACAGCACCGGTTATGTCAGTAAATAGGACTGGGTTATTGGTAAAACAAGCATACACACTAATAAAAGAAAAAGGCTTCGGATCAACATTCCACCTTCTACCCAACCTTGCATCATACTCCCAAAACTCTGCAGTCATAATATTTCCAACACCTGCCACCTCATCATCACGCTCCTGACCGTTAAAGGAGAAGCGGTAACTTACCCAACAACCTTGCAAACCCTTTATAGGCTTGCTATAAA
>JBILJL010000291.1:0-3473 GCA_044377255.1 Bacteroidia bacterium | reverse complement strand
TTTGAGGCATAAGTGTAAGGGCCGTGCCAAGCATTGCTGCTGTGTATGGGCTGCCTGCACCATAATCAGAAATAAGAGTAATAACAGAGTTCAATTTCTTTTACTATTTTCGTACAAATTATCCGCAAGTACACTAAAATTTGAATAGCAAAGAAATCTTAATTGAACAACTTGACCCATCAGTAGCTTTTGGGGTTCATAATCAAAACCTAAAAACTTTTCAATTGCATTTTCCGCAATTGAAAATTGTGGGCAGAGGTAATCAAGTAATTTTACAAGGTAAAGCCAGTGAAATAGCCCTCTTTGAGGAAAAATTTGAGCACATGATTCACCACATTGAGCAAAATGGAGGCATCACTTCCATTCAATTGGAAATGATATTGAGTGGCAGTTTAGGCAAAGAAAAAAATAAAGAAGAAAATAAAAATCAAGACGACCAAGGTGATGTGCTTTTGTATGGAAATCATGCAAAAGTTATTAGGGCAAAAACACCAAACCAACGCAAAATGGTTACCTTGATGGATAAAAACGATATTCTCTTTGCCATTGGTCCGGCCGGAACAGGTAAAACTTACACTGCAGTTGCTTTAGCCGTTCGCGCTTTAAAAAACAAAGAAATTAAACGCATCATTTTAGCTAGGCCGGCAGTGGAGGCTGGAGAAAATCTTGGATTTTTACCGGGCGACCTAAAAGAAAAAATTGATCCTTACTTAAGGCCTTTGTATGATGCGTTAGACGACATGATTCCGCCAGAAAAACTCAAGTTGTACCTAGAAACTAGGGTCATTGAAATTGCACCAATGGCCTTTATGCGAGGTAGGACCTTAGACAATGCTTTTGTTATTTTGGATGAGGCACAAAATGCCACCGACTTACAATTAAAAATGTTTTTAACCCGCATGGGGCCTAATGCCAAGTTTATTATCACAGGCGACCTTACACAAATTGACCTTCCAAGAAAAAGTATGTCGGGTTTGGTGAAAGCCATTAAAATCCTTGAAGGAATTGAAGGAATTGAGTTTGCCTACCTTTCTTTTGAAGATGTGGTGCGTCATAAATTGGTTCGAAACATTATAAAAGCTTACGACAATAGCTTTGATAATTTAATGGATAGAAACTAAAACAAATTGGATGAAAAAGAAGAGTGAATTTGGATTGGTAATTGGTCAGATTATTGAAAGTGGAAAATCTGCTTTTGCAGCACTTCGCAGTAATATGGTTCGAACTTTTTTGTCTACTTTGGGTATTACTATTGGTATTTTTTGCATCATTATGGTTTTGAGCATTGTTAATTCACTAGAAAGAAACTTGCAAGACAGCGTTGATAGCTTAGGAAAAGATGTTGCCATCATTGAAAAATGGCCGTGGGAGTTTGGTCCAGATTACAAGTGGTGGCAATACATGAATAGGCCCAACCCTACACTCGACGAATTAGAAAAACTGGAGGAGTATGTTACCTTAGGAAAAGGAATGGCTCTGAGCATTAACTTGCCAGGTGCAACTGTTAAATACAAAAATTTAAATGCCGAAAATGTGACTGGCATGGCAGTTTCTCAAGGCTTTCCGGATATAAAAGATTTTGAGTTGGAGGAAGGACGTTTTTTCACCGAAAATGAATCTAAGAATGCAGACCAAGTAGTTGTAATTGGTTCAGACATCAAAGAAAATTTGTTCCCATCAATATTTCCAATTGAAAAAGAAATTAGTGTAAAAGGAAAAAAATTTAGGGTAATTGGCGTGTTTAAAAAAGAAGGGGAAAGCATGTTGGGAAATAGCATGGATAATGTATTTGTGATTCCTGTAAAAACAGCAGCCAACTATGTAAGATTGAATAGCAATAATGTGAATAGCAGAATTCAAATTAAGGCCAAAGATGGCATTTCAGTTGACCTGCTCGAAAACGAACTGAAAGGCGTAATGCGGTCGATTAGAAAATTAAGGCCTAGCGAAGATCCAGACTTTGCTATTAACAAAACTACTTTGTTATCAAAACCCTTGAAGAGTTTGTTTAGTGTGGTAAACCTAGGTGGATGGATCATTGGATTATTTGCAATATTGGTAGGAGGATTTGGAATTGCCAACATCATGTTTGTGAGTGTAAAAGAAAGAACACAACAAATAGGGATTCAAAAGTCTTTGGGTGCTAAAAATTATTTCATCTTAATTGAATTTTTAGTGGAGGCCATTGTGCTCTGTTTGGTGGGCGGAGCGGTAGGTTTGTTGAGTGTTTTTTCAATAACTTTATTAGTAAAGCACTACATGGAAATCAATTTATTTTTGAGCACAGGAAATATTGTAACAGGTATTTTGGTATCTGTTAGCATAGGTATTATTTCTGGATTTATTCCAGCCTATACCGCATCCAAATTAGATCCAGTTGAGGCCATCAGAGCAAAATAACTATGTTTGTTAGCGGATTTACCATTGTAAGAAATGCCATTAAATACGACTACCCCGTGGTTGAATCTATATGTTCTATTTTACCATTGTGCGATGAAATAATTGTATTAGTTGGTAATTCAACTGATGGCACCTTGGAACTTATTCAATCTATCCAATCCGATAAAATTAAAATTTTTGAATCTGTTTGGGACGATAGTTTACGTGAAGGAGGAAGGGTGCTTGCAGTTGAAACAGATAAAGCCAAAAAGCTGGTTGACCCAAGCGCTGATTGGTGTGTATATATTCAAGCGGATGAATTATTCAATGATGAATACTACGATGAAATTAGCTCGGCAATGCAAAACAATCTTCACAATAAAGAAATTGAAGGATTGCTGTTTTCGTACAAACACTTTTTTGGAAATTTTAATTATGTGGCCAACTCACGGGGTTATTATAGAAATGAAATAAGGATAGTTAGAAACTTGCCCGATATTGTATCTTATAAAGATGCACAAGGTTTTAGGAGAGGTGATAACAAGTTAAAAGTTAAAAAAAGTGGTGGTGAAGTATTTCATTATGGCTGGGTTCGTGATCCTGAAACCATGAAAGAAAAAATTAAAAATTTTCACCAATTGTGGCATACCGATGATTGGATCAAGGCACAGGAGGAAGCTATCAACCACTTTGATTATTCAGACATTGATGATTTGTTGCCATTTTTAGGTCAGCACCCCAAATGCATACAAAATAGGATCAAAGAAAAGAATTGGCCTTTTGAACCAAAGTGGAATAAAGAAAAAATTTCAATTAAAAACCGATTATTGTATTGGTTTGAAAGTAAAACAGGCTACAGGATTGGTGAATATAAAAATTACATACTTAAGTAAGATGGAAAAACTTAGATCATACCTGATGTTTTATGCCTGCTTATTTCTTATTTTAGGAATAATGATCCTTGATTTTGCGCGCATATTGCCAAGCTTGAGTATGGTTCTTTTGGTACTTTTGGGATTGAGTTATTGGATCAAGCCAATTGAGTTAAGCGAAAAAGTGGATTCCAAACCATTTTTGGTTTTAATTATTTCTTA
>JBILJL010000290.1:0-3474 GCA_044377255.1 Bacteroidia bacterium | reverse complement strand
CAAAACATCTGGAACAACAAGTGGGGTTAAATATATACCAATTTCAAAAGAATCTATAGGTTTTCATATCAACTCTGCCCGCAATGCTTTATTACTATATATAGCAGAAACGGGTAAAGTAAATTTTGTAGATGGTAAATTAATCTTTTTATCTGGTAGCCCAATCATGGAGAAAAAGTATGGTGTTTTTGTGGGTCGTTTAAGCGGAATAGTAAACCACCACGTTCCTGCTTATTTGCGCAAAAATCAAATGCCTAGTTATGCTACCAATTGTATTGAAGATTGGGAAGATAAAGTTTCAAAAATTACAGATGAAACGTTGGCAGAAGATATGACACTTATTAGTGGCATTCCACCTTGGGTACAAATGTATTTTGATTTAATAAAATCGAGAACGGGAAAGGCAATCAAAGATGTGTTTCCAAACTTTAATTTGTTTGTATATGGGGGTGTTAATTTTGAACCTTATAGAGCAAAAATAGAAGAGAGCATTGGAAAGAAAATTGATACCATAGAAACCTACCCTGCATCGGAAGGATTTATTGCTTACCAGGATTCGCAGCATGCAGATGGTTTGTTATTATTGGCAAACAATGGTATTTTTTATGAGTTTATTCCTGTTAATGAATTTTACCATGAAACACCCACTCGTATTTCATTGGCAGAAGTGGAATTAAATGTAAACTATGTTTTAATTCTAAACACCAATGCAGGATTATTTGGTTACAATATAGGAGACACCGTAAAGTTTGTTTCGCTTAGTCCTCATAGGATTAAAGTAACCGGTCGTATCAAGCATTATATATCTGCTTTCGGAGAGCATGTAATTGGGGAGGAAGTGGAAGCTGCTTTATTAAGTGTTGCCAATAATCAAGGCGTTTCTATCATTGAATTTACGGTAGCCCCTCAAGTAAATCCGCCAGAAGGAGGGTTACCTTACCATGAATGGTTTGTTTCATTTGAAAGATTACCCGTTGATTTGAACCAATTTGCAAAAGAGGTAGATGAAGCCATGCAGCAAAAAAACATTTATTACAAAGATTTAATTGTAGGTAACATTTTGCAATGTTTGAAAATAAGGGTTTTGCCTCCAGATGCCTTCATCAATTTCATGAAATTAGAAGGTAAGTTAGGCGGACAAAATAAAGTGCCAAGATTAAGTAATGACAGGAAAATAGTAGACAGGTTGGTGTAATTGTTGTAGATAAATAAGGTTAAAAAACATTATTTGGTTAAATGGCTGCGTATAAGTTTTTTTGTTACAAAGACTTGCTTCATTTACTTCTTTGGAATTTTAATTGAATTTGGTTTAAGTTGGTAGCAAATATTTACATTGTTTTGTTTAAAATAATATCACATTTTGCGAAAGTATACATGGAACATCAAAAGAAAAAAATAGCCATATTAGGCAGTACTGGAAGCATTGGTACCCAAGCTTTGGAAGTGGTGAGTGAGCAAAGTGATTTTTTGGAAGTAGAGGTATTAACAGCCAATAGCAATGCAGATTTATTGATTGCGCAAGCCATTCAACATAAGCCCAACCATGTTGTAATTGCCGATGAAAGTAAATACTTGCAAGTAAAGGATGCTCTTGATCCAATGGATATAAAGGTATTTGCAGGCAATAAAGCCATCGAGGAATTAATGGGCATTACCGAGGCCGATTTAGTTTTAACGGCTATGGTAGGTTACAGTGGCTTAAAGCCAACCATTAGTGCCATTGAAAATAAAAAGAAAATAGCACTTGCTAATAAAGAAACCCTTGTGGTTGCTGGCGAATTGGTAACTCGTTTGTGTGCGGAGCATAAAGTGGAAATGATACCGGTAGATTCGGAACATTCTGCCATATTTCAATGTTTAGTTGGTGAAGGTTTGAACCCAATAGAGCGCATTATTTTAACAGCATCTGGCGGCCCGTTTAGAGGTAAGCGCAGAGAGGAATTATTAGAAGTTACGAAAGCCCAAGCGCTAAAACATCCTAATTGGAGCATGGGTGCAAAAATTACTATTGATTCAGCCACAATGATGAATAAGGGATTGGAAGTAATTGAGGCAAAATGGTTATTTGGATTAAGAAAGGAGCAAATTGATGTAGTGGTTCACCCACAATCAATCATTCATAGTATGGTAGAGTTTAACGATGGAAGCATTAAAGCACAGATGGGCCTGCCTGATATGAAATTACCTATTCATTATGCTTTCTTTTTTCCGCAAAGGGTTAAAACAGATTTTAGACGATTAAGCTTTAAGGAAATGAAGACCCTCACATTTGAGGAGCCAGATGCTATTACCTTTAGAAATTTGGGACTGGCTTATGAGGCCATGGACAAAGGGGGAAATATGGCCTGCATTCTCAACGCTGCCAATGAAATTGCTGTAGAGGCTTTTTTGCAGGACAAAATTAAATTTCTACAAATTGCCGAGCTAAATGAAAAATGTATGAGCCAAGTTGGGTTTATTATGAAACCTAACCTCAACGATTATGTGGAAACAGATACGGAGACAAGAAGAATTGCAAGAGATTTATTGGCATAAAATGTTTATTATTGCCACTTATTACAGAAGAAAAAAATACACATGCAAGCATTAATAATGGCGGCCCAGCTTATCTTGGGCATTTCTATACTGGTTATTTTACACGAATTTGGACATTATCTGGCTGCAAGAGCTTTTGGAATTAAAGTGGAGAAATTCTATTTGTTTTTTGATGCTTGGGGAGTGAAATTATTTTCAATGAAAATTGGGGATACCGAATGGGGCATTGGTTGGTTGCCTTTAGGCGGCTATGTGAAAATTGCAGGAATGATAGATGAAAGCATGGATAAAGAAGCCATGAAATTGCCTGCACAACCTTGGGAATTTAGAAGCAAGCCGGCTTGGCAGCGCCTTATTGTTATGGTTGGTGGTGTAGTAGTGAATATTATCACAGGCATTGTGATTTTTGCCATGATGAGTTATTCTTATGGTGAAAAATACATTCAAAATTCATCTGTTCAGAGGGGAATAGTGCCTTCTCAAATTGCAAAAGATTGTGGCTTTATGTTGGGAGATAAATTGATATCTGTTAACGGTACATCTATTGTAAGATTTGAAGAAGCGCTCAAAATAAAACATATTTTAGGTACAGAAGTTAAGTATGAAGTAGAGAGGAATGGGCAAATATTTGAGGTAACATTACCTCCAGATTTTGCGAAAAAATTTAGTGATGCAAAGGCTGATTTTTTTGTGCCAAGGATGCATTTTTTTGTAGCAGAGCTAACACCCGGATATCCAGCAGAAAAAGCAGGCTTGCAAGTTAATGATGTGATTACCAAAATAAACAGCACGAGTTTCGAATTCTTTGATGAGTTTCAATCGTTGTTAAAAGAGAACGCTGGAAAAGAGGTTGAATTAGGGATTACCAGAAACAATAAGCCTGTAACAATAAAAGTTATTGTTGATGAAAATGGAAGAGTTGGGTTCAAACCAGATTCA
>JBILJL010000032.1:0-13596 GCA_044377255.1 Bacteroidia bacterium | reverse complement strand
AATACATTTATCTAATTATTAAGGTACTTTCGCGGCAAGATGACAGATAAAATAACACCATGCCCAATTTGCAAATGCGAATACACCTACCCAATGGATCATTTAATGGTTTGCCCAGAATGCGCAAATGAATGGAACCCCGAAGAAGCAGATGGTGAGGATTCCGCAGGCTCTGCCTTTAGCGGCTTAGTAGTAAAAGATGCACATGGCAACTTACTTCAGGATGGTGATTCGGTGAGTATTATAAAAGATTTGCCTGTAAAAGGATTTTCAAAAGCTATTAAAGTAGGCACCAAAGTAACCAATATCAGATTGGTAGCTGGCGACCATAATATTGATTGTAAGGTACCAGGTTTTGGCGCCATGGCATTGAAGAGTGAATTTGTTAAGAAGGTATAAATAGTAGTTTAAAAATAAACTGTGTAATGAATGAAAAATTCATTCTTAAGGAAAACAGCTTTTATTTTTTGCTTAATTCTTTCTCACGAATTTTAACAATCTCATCTATTTGAAGAATGGTGTCTTTTTTCCAATTTGCATTTACAGTAAAAAGCAATTCTTTTTTTCCTCTTTTTCCATTTGGAAAGAAATATACATTTTGACCTACATCTAATCCAACCCCGCTATCCGACATCGGATTCAAGCTTGGGTTCATTACGCCAGGAATACTTAAATAAATTGAACTCAACGATCCATTATGGAAGGTCATGGGGATGTTTTGGGCAATAACCTTGTTTAAATTTGCAATCAAAAGCATTAGAATAGGTATTAAGATTAGCTTTTTCATATTGTTGTATTCTTTAATCAACAAATTAGCTTCCTAAAGGTTTGTTTGATAAGATTGTAATTTGATTTCTGAATCGTATCAAGTCATTAACCGTGCCAAAACAGTATGCAAATAGTATGCAAATAAAAAGGGTTTAAAGCAGACATGCTCTAAACCCTTTTCTTCTAATAGCCTCACTCTCCACACTCCAACTCCCTCCTTCCTCTGCTCCCCTTATTGACGAAAGTTGCAGCTATAATTCGTTAATTGAGTATGTTACTATAAGGAGATTAAATGGATGAATTTCGTGTAATAATGCAGGAGTGTGATTATAAATTGTAGCTTTTTCTCACCATCAAAAAGTATAACTTATCTGAAAGTAATTTTCTAAGCATCAACAATATGGGTCCAGGTTTGCCAACAGCATATCTCATTTGATTACTATTGTCGGTTGCGGATTTAAAAATTATTTTAGCCACTACTTCAGGTCCTTCCGCCTCTTTCAATACTTTTTGGGCAGCATCATTAAACTTTTGAATAAACCCGTCATATTGGTTTGTATCAGTTGGTTTAATAAATTGTCGACTTCTTCCATAAAAATCAGTGACAATTGGACCTGGCTCAATGAGTTTCATTTTTATATTAAACTGCGCCAACTCATAATGTAGCGACTCAGTAAAGCCTTCCACCGCAAACTTTGTTGCGTGATAAATGCTATATAATGGGAATGTTATTTTACCACCCATACTTGAAATTTGAATAATCATTCCGCCTCCGCTTGCCCTCATGTGTTTTATCGCTTCTCTTGTCACTCGCATCAATCCAAAAACATTTGTATTGAATTGCTTCTCGATAATATCATCTGACATTGCTTCAAATGCACCATCAACGCCATAGCCTGCATTGTTAATAACAACATCTATCTTTCCGAAATCTTTTTGTGCTTGTGACATAGTATGTTTAATACTATCCAAGTCTGTAACATCCATTGTATATATTTTTACATTTGGATAGCTTTTAAAATCTTTTTCATTTTCTGGGGTTCTTTGAGTGGCAACTACATTCCAACCCATTTTGGCAAACTCATAAACTGTTGCTTTCCCAATGCCACTTGAGGTTCCTGTAATTAATACGGTCTTTTTCATAATTCTATTGATTTATTTTGAGCAAAACTATATGGTTATTTTCAAACTAACAACATTAGAGTATAGTCTATACTTGATATTTATTTTTCAACACCCTATATTTGCACTATGTTAATAAACGAACTATCTAAAAAAACAGGAATTTCAGCTCACACCATTCGCTTTTATGAAAAGTCGGGGTTGATAGAAGGCAAAAAAGATGAATCAGTCAAATCGAATAATTACTTTCACTACGATGAGGTAACCGTTGAAAAATTGGAGTTCATTAGTGATGCCAAGTCAGTTGGGTTTACTATTAAAGAAATTGGTCAAATTATTGACGCCTGGTACAATAGAAAATATACTAAGAAGCAAAAACTTGAAATTCTTGATGAAAAGTTAATTTCTTTGGAACAAAAGTTGAAAGAGATAAGAGAAATGAAGAAACAGCTGCTTCAGTTCAAGGATGATGTTGTAAATAACAGATGTTAGGAGTTCAAATGAAAAAGGGTCATACTATCAAAGTATAACCCTTTTATCTTTTTATTTGCTCCCTCTCCTGGGCTCCCCGCACAAGAATTTGTTTCTCGTTCCTCCAACAATTTCTAATGCGGGATAAACTTCTCGCCCAAATTAATTCCACAAAAAAGCCATCCGTAGATGGCTTTTGACTTGCTCCCTCTCCTGGGCTCGAACCAGGGACCCCATGATTAACAGTCATGTGCTCTAACCAGCTGAGCTAAGAAGGAATTTTCCCTTTCGGGGATGCAATGATAGGAATTCATTTTTAAAATCGCAATATTTGCAGCATAAATTTTTAAAAAAAATATCTATGAGTTTATTAGTAGTTGGTAGTGTGGCATTTGACGCCATTGAAACTCCCTTTGGAAAAACCGACAAAATTGTTGGTGGTGCCGCTTCTTACATTGCATTGGCTTCTTCTTACTTCACAAAAAGCTCGAATTTAGTGGCTGTTGTGGGTGAAGATTTTCCAAATGAGTTTATTCAACACCTTAATAAACATGGTGTTAATACAGAAGGTCTGCAAATTAAAATGGGCGAAAAATCGTTCTTTTGGAGCGGTAAATACCATACCGACATGAATACACGTGATACCTTGGTTACAGAACTGAATGTTTTGGGCAATTTCGACCCTATTGTTCCTGCTTCTTATCAAGATTGCGAGTTTTTGATGCTAGGTAACTTAGCTCCTAAAGTTCAACAAACTGTGATTGAACGCCTGACCAAACGTCCGCGCCTAATAGTTATGGATACCATGAACTTTTGGATGGAAATTGCTTTGGATGATTTGAAACAAACTTTAACCATGGTTGATGTATTAACCATCAACGATGAAGAAGCAAGATTACTTTCTGGCGAATATTCTCTGGTAAAAGCTGCTGCAAAAATTCAAGCAATGGGTCCTAAATACCTCATAATTAAAAAAGGTGAGAATGGTGCTTTGCTTTTCCATGGCAAAGAGGTGTTTTTTGCCCCTGCCTTGCCTTTAGAGGAAGTATTTGATCCAACTGGTGCTGGAGATACCTTCGCAGGTGGATTTATCGGCTATTTAGCTAAAACAGGTGATATCAGTTTTGATAACATGAAAAATGCCATCATCTATGGTTCGGCCATGGCTTCATTTTGTGTGGAGCGTTTTGGAACAGAGCGCATCATTGATTTGAGTCAAACAGAATTAGACAGCAGAATTCAACAGTTCAAAAGCTTAGTAAGATTCAACATCGGTGCAAACTTGGCCGAGAGTAACTAATTAGTTTAAACAAAAAAAACCCCATTACAAATCTGTAGCGGGCTTTTTTTATGCAAGCTATTTATTAAAACCTAAACATAGGTGAACTACCCCATGGAATTTTAGACAAAACCAATAGCAAGCCAATTCCGTAAAAAATTAAACTGCGCTTGTGCTTGTCGGCATCTGCATAAGCTTTTGCAGCCCTTATCTTGCCAATTTGAATTATAGCAATAGCAATAATCATCGTTAATGGATGTTCCAAAAGTGTGAGGCGCAACATTTTGTCTTTCATAGCCAAGCCAACATCGGCAAGTGCTTGTTGCACAACCGGACTAATAAACCATAGGATCAAACCTAATAATAACTGAGAATGTGCACTAGCAATTAACAAAGTGCCTGCGGTTTTATCTTGTTTACCAAAAGGAGTTCCACCCATCATTCCTCTGATAGATCTGAATATTGCATAAACGGCAGCCGCTAGAAAAAACCAGCGAACAAAATTGTGAATGGTAAGTAAAAATTCGTACATGGTGTTTTTTGATTCAAAACTAATTAATCTGTAAATTATGTCAAGTAATATTATAAACACCCCAACAAATTATGGCCAGTTTTTGGCAACAAATGCCTTTTATCAGAATTATTATTCCGTTTAATCTAGGAATAATTTATGCAGCAAAATTTGCCATTAACACCTCTGAACACCTTATTATACTTATTGCTACAGGACTACTATTTTTTTTATTTAAGAAATTTAGTAGAACTATTTTACCTGATTTTAAGGAAGGCATATTTATAAATTACATCCTCTTTGTTCTTGGAATTATTTGCCAAAGTAACCAAAATTACCTACTACACTATAAACATTACTCAGAAAGTAATCAAGCGTATTTATGCATACAAATGACAGAAAATCCTAGAAAAAATAATTTTGGATATAAAGCCGAAGCACTTGTATTATATAGCCTCAACAGCAATCAAACCAAGAATGAAGTATCAGGCAAATTGCTTGTGAACTTTAAAGATACCCAAAACAATGCTATTCCTGTTTATGGAGACCAAATTATCATTAAATCCAGTATTCAGGAATTTTCTTTACCCAAAAATCCAGGAGCATTTAACTACAAAAATTACATGGCTCAAAAAGGTTTTTTTTACCAAGTATTTATTCCAACAAATGGTTTTGTTTTTAGCGGTTTGAACCAAGGAAATTATATTATTAAAAAAGTAATTGGGCTACAAAATTACATAAAGGAAGTATTACAAGAAAACTTACATGATGCGGGTGAAATTGCCATAGCGGAGGCTTTGCTATATGGCTACGACAAAGATATTTCAGATGAGGTAACCGCTGCTTATAGTAAAACAGGAACTTTGCATGTACTTGCTGTAAGCGGCATGCATGTAGGCATGATTTTTATGTTGTTGAGTTTGCTATTGAAGCCATTTGAGAAACGCAAGAAGGGCAAATTAGTAGTTGCCTTGTTAAATTTACTTGGCATTTGGGCCTATTCCCTTATCTGTGGATTTTCGCCCTCCATATTGCGTGCAACGGTTATGTTTAGTTTTGTGATTATAGGTAAACAAATTCAACGAGGAGGCAATCCTTTCAATAGCTTAGCGGCATCTGCTATGGTATTATTAATGTTTAATCCGCTGCTCATTTACAATGTTGGCTTTCAATTAAGCTATGCTGCTGTTTTGGGCATATTAGGATTTTATCCAAAACTATATTTACTAGTTAGCTTTCGATACAATTGGGCAGATGAGATATGGAAAATAATAGCCGTTTCAGTTGCCGCACAAGTACTTACAATGCCTTTGAGTATTTACTATTTTCATCAAATACCCAATTATTTTTTAATGGCTAATTTAGTCATTATACCATTGAGCAGTATCATTATTTACTTAGGAATTGCACTCTTGTTTATTTCACCTTTTCATATTTTAGCAATTTGGCTAGGTAAACTTATTGGCGGTTTGATCCAACTCCTAAATGCAATAGCCATTTGGATAGCAGACCTTCCTGGTGCTTACATTGATCAATTGAATTGGAATGTAATAACCTTAGTTTTGGCTTATGGTATTATCCTATTCACTATCCTTTATTTTTCTTTAAGAGACCTTTTATATTTTAGAATAGGCCTACTTATTATTTTATTGATACAATTAAATCAAATCAATAGAAACATGGTTTGGAACAAACAAAATAAACTAACAATTTATAGCCTTAAAAAGGGTTTTGTTTTGGAGTTCACTCAACAAAAAGAATCAATTATTTACTCCACTATTGGACAATTAAATGGGTCGAAAATATTTCAACAAGTAATAAATCCAAATCAGCTCATACAAGGCATACAAAATACAAGTATTCATGAAATAGACACTGGCAATATCTATTTGGCCATTGCGCCTAATTACCGAGTTTTTTTGGTTCAAACCAACGAAATACCTACTCTTCAGAATATAGATATTGTGGTTTTATCAGGCAATAAATACCAAAATATTAAGCATTTAATTATGCACAATCACATAAAGCAATTCGTTTTGAACCAAGATATTTTGCCTAAAAAGCGGCAGGCAATAAAAAAAATACTCACAAAATGCCAAATCCCCTTTTATGATATTAAAGAAAATGGCGCCTTTGAACTATCATTGTAATATGGATGAATTGGTTTTATACGAGGTAATTGATAGGGTTGCTTATATTACGCTTAACAGGCCCGAAAAAAGAAATGCGTTGAGTTATGAATTTGTGGCTGCAATTAGCAAACAGTTGCATAATGCAGAACACGATACAAATTGCAAAGTAATTGTTTTAAAAGCCAATGGCGAAGCTTTTTGCTCTGGCGCAGATTTAGCCTCTTTGCAAAAACTACAAAACAATACTTTTGAAGAAAATTTAGCCGACAGCAAACACTTGGCCGCTCTTTATTTGCAAATTTATCATTCTCCAAAAATCATCATCTCTAGAGTTGAAGGTGCTGCATTTGCAGGAGGTTGCGGTTTAGCCACCATTTGTGATTTTTGCTTTGCAGATGTAAATGCCAGATTTGCTTACACCGAAGTGAAAATTGGATTTATTCCAGCAATAGTTATGGTCTTTTTATTGAGGCAAGTTGGCGAAAAAATTGCGAGGAGAATACTATTAACTGGAGATGTTTTTGATTCTGAAAAAGCCCTACAGTATGGCTTAATAAGTGGTGTTATAGATTCAAAGATCATAGAGGAAGAAGTGCACCAATTTGCGGTAAAACTTTGCAAAAACACTTCTTCACAAAGTATTGCTGCTAGTAAAAAAATGTTGGCAAAGGTGCCAGAGCTTTCTTTGGAGGATGCCATTGATTATGCAGCAGAAATGAACGCACAAGCCCGCTCATCAGAAGATTGCAAGCGTGGAATTTCTGCATTTTTAAACAAAGAGAAATTAAGTTGGTAATGAAAATCAAACTACTTATTGTACTCGTTTTGGTTACCCTAAACGTATTTGCTCAAAGTACCATTACTGAAGGCAAGTTGTTTTATGAAATTACCTATCAAAACCTAAATGCAGATATGTTGCGCAATGAGCATTTGTTGCCCCATGATGCTAGTTTCTATTTTAAAAAAGATAAAACCCGCATGGAAATGGGTGTAGCAGGGGCAGGCAAAAACTCAACCATATACGATGGCAGCAAAAAGCAAAGCACTATTTTGTTAAATATCTACGGAAGAAAATTTGCTTTGATTAAAAGCGACAGTGAAATGGTGGAGGTGAAAAAATCAATGATGTTGGATACCTCCCAGAAAGTGCTTAAAATAGAAATATTGAATGAGTTTAAGAAAATTGCAGATAAAAATTGCCAAAAGGCATTGTTACATAAAATTGTTAGAGGCCTGCCACAAACAAGTGAATGTTGGTTTACCAAAGAATTGCCTCCCTATAACACCCAAACAGATGAAAGCCTTAAGGATATTAATGGCTTTTTAATGCAATATCAAATGACTGAAAATGGCATGACAATGATCATGACGGTAAAAATGATTATGCAAATTCCTATTGAAGACAATATGTTTAGCATTCCAGATGGCTACCTAATGGTTACCGAAAAGGAATTGAATAAACTTTTAATGGTTATGCAAAACGACCCATCTGAGCACTAACTATGATTTTTCTCTTACTGAAGAAAGTTCATTGATAAAATCTATGAAGTTGGTTAATGAGCTTATCTTAGAAACATTTTCATTTAACGAAATGTCACAATTAATAAACTGTGGACCAGTTAATAAAATTTTGCTGTTTTGCCAAGTTTTAGATAAAAAATCCACAAATGCTTGTTTGTCAATATCGAGCTGAGCGGCTGTCATCATGGTAAGAATATAATCTGGTTTTTCTCGACCAAATGCATCTCTTAAATCTAATAAAGGAACTTCTTGACCCAAATACAAAACTTGATGGCCCCTTGCTCTGATGATATAATTTGCGAACAACAAACCCAAAGAGTGTTTTTCAGCCTCGGGTAAAAATAGCAAAAAGGTTTTTCTGTTTTCTGCAAATTTTCCTACTTGCCCATCAATGGCAACAAATACTTTTTGTTTGATGATGTTGGATACAAAATGCTCATGGGAGGGAAATATGGTACCTACCTGCCATAAAAGGCCAACCTCTATTAGAAATGGAAAAACAATTTTTAAAAAAGTTTCCTCTAATCCCATTTGTAGAATGTAGGTATTCAACAAATTGTGAAAAGTTGTTTCGTCAAAGGTAGTCATTGCCGAAATAAGCGAACTTATTTGGGTTTTATATTCAGAGTAATCGGAATTGAGGTGCATTACTTTTTCCGAAATAACCTCTTGAGATAATTTGGCAATTTCTGAGATTTTGTAACCTTTGTGATTTAAAATACTAATATTGAGTAAAGATTTTAAATCATGGTCGTCATAAAACCGAATATTGGTATCGCTACGCTTGGGAAGCACTATTCCATAGCGTTGCTCCCAGATTCTAAGCGTATGGCTTTTGATTCCGGTAATAGCTTCTATATCTTTAATTGAAAAAGTGCCCAAAGTTTGTTTAAAAATGAATTATAGATATCAAACATATTCAAGTCTATAATGTTTTATTTGATGTAATTATGACAAAAATACTTATTTCTGGTGGATCAGGGCTTTTAGGTTCAAACCTTACCCAATTTCTACAATTAGGAGGACATGAAGTAGCCTGGTTAAGCAGGAATCCAAAGGGAATGAAGCAACAATCTTTTTATTGGAATCCAGAAAAAGGCGAAATTGATATTGCTTGTTTAAAGGGCGTAAGCACCATCATCAATCTAGCCGGAGCCGGTGTTGCGGATAAAAGGTGGACAAGTGCGTATAAATCAGAAATCTTGAATAGTAGAATCGAAGCAACCTCACTTTTATTTAAAACTCTTCAAGATAATGTGCACCAAGTTGGTCTATTTATTGGCGCCTCGGCTGTTGGGATTTACGGCAATAACCCACCAAAAAACTGCAAAGAAGAGTCGCCACTAGGAGATACATTTTTGGCAGAAGTTTGTAAAGCTTGGGAAAATGAAAGTTTAAGGGTGGCAAATCTTGGCATTCAAACGAGCATTATTAGAATTGGCATTGTATTGAGTGAAAAAGGTGGTTTTATAAAAGAGATTGCCAAACCTGCCTATTGGGGATTTGGAGCAGCTTTAGGCAATGGCAAGATGACAACACCTTGGATTCATATTCATGATTTAAGTAAGATGTTTGCTTTTTTAATAGAAAACCAAAAATACCAGGGAGTATTTAATGGTGTAGCACCGCAACCAGCTAGCAACCAAGACTTAACTACGCTCATTTGTAAAGCCATTCACCGCCCGCAATGGTTGCCCCCTATTCCTAGCTTTGTTTTAAGACCTATGTTAGGAGAAATTACGCCTATGTTATTAGCCAATCAAGACATTTCATGCACAAAAATACTCGAGGCTGGATTTCAATTTCAATACCCAACAGCAGAACAAGCAATTAATGATTTGTTAAAATAATGGCAAAATTACAGCTATTTGCTAATATTGAACAAAATTAATTTAGATGAAAAAAGGATTTTTATGCATTTTGCTATTAACGTCTCTGGTAATTACTACTCAAGCTCAAAATAGCAAATCATTACCTGTAAAACAATACCAACCCGCAGTGCTCATTGAATTATTTTCTTCGGAAGGATGTAGCAGTTGCCCTTTTGCAAGTAAATTTTTAAAGGAAGTGATTGACATCAGTGATAGCAGTAAAACCCCTGTTTTTGTGATAGATTATCATGTTGATATTTGGAACAGATCAGGTTGGGTTGATCCATTTTCTGATTCTATTTTTAGTATGCGCCAACAAGAATATGTTTATAGAAAAAAACTTACATCCATGTATACACCCATGGTGTTTGTAAATGGCGGCGACAAAGACTTTGCAGGAGCCGATAAAAGAGCCATAGGAAATGCCATACAAGGAGTTTTAACCCAGCCCTCCAATTATTATCTGAGAACAGGAGTTACAGCTGTTGAAAATGAGGATAGCTTGTTGGTAGCTTATCAAATTTGGGGTGAATTAGATTCGTTTGATTTAAGGGTAGCTTTTATACAAAAAGAAATAAACAACCAAGTAAAAGGTGGAGAAAATGCAGGCATGATTTTACACCACCACAATGTGGTGAAGCAACTTACTACCAGGCATCTTACCAATAATGAAGGTTTTATGAAAATTCCAGTAAACAGAGACCTCAACCTAGATAATTTTAGAATGGTGGTATTTGTACAACACCAAAGAACATGGAAGGTAGTTGCCACCGATCAACTCACATTTAAGCCTTAATTCGCCCCTAAATCTATAGTCAACCTCTTTTGAAACTTAGTAAAAATTTCACCTTCCAAAACAGCTGTTTCTTTACTTTTTGCTTGAATGTTTTTAAGGATTGCTAAGTAATTTTTGGCCTTGTCTCTATCGCTAGATAAATTGTAGTGCATTTCCAAAATACCTAATCCTTCTGTTAAAATACTGGCATTTTGTTGCCTCAAATAATAGCTATAGGCCGTTAGGATGCTACTTCTGGTAAAGCCATATTTACCTAATACTCCCTCATAATATATATTTTTATTTTCTTTAGAATAATTGGCATATAACCAAGCAATGCTACGTTGAATCACAGGTGTTTTATATTGCTCCAATTCTTTGCACTTTTCTAAACAAAATGCCTTATCGGTAATTGCTAGAGATTGCAAAACAGTTGCCATTACACCATATGATGAATCTTGCAATCCTTTTAGCAAGGTAGATTTTGCCAACTCAGAGTTTCCCTTAAAACCCAATAAATACATGGCATTGTCTCTTACCTCTACATTGGAAGAATTAGCAGCCAAATTTGCTATCTTTTTCTCAAAATCTATATACAAAGTATCTAATTTCCCAATTAATTCTAACCCTGCTATTTGGTAATAATATTCGGGCTGAACCAATAAATAATCTATGGCTTGCCTTTGTTGCATTTCCGCCTTTTCATATGGTAACGAAGCTAAACCCTTCCATGCACTTATTTTTGATTGATAGCCATCTGCCATTTTCAATTGAATTAATAATTGATTGGCATCTTTGCCATCAGTAATTACTCCGGGAATATTTCCTTTTGGATCGAGCCAAAATGCAGCCATTGTTAAGGAGTCCGCATCTTTATTTACAACTGGAATTTGGATAACAGAATTTTTGCCATTGATATAAACAGGCAGTTCCTGAACGCTGCCTAATCTTCCTTTAGTTGCTAATACAAAAGCCAATTTAGAGTGAATAGTAAACAAGCCAAAACTTGAATCTTGAACTTGCTTTACATTGACTGTAAAAGATTTTTTTGCTGCATCGTACTTGCATTCAAGTTTCAACTCTGGGTGCCCAAAACCTTCAAACCATTGCACAAAAAATGCCTGCAAATCTTTTCCACTTGCCCATTCCATCGCATGTCTCAAATGGTGAATATCAGTTGTGCCATAAGCATTTTGCGTAAGGTATCGGTTCAAACCTTTAAAAAAATTGGCATCACCAACTTCATTGCGCAATTGGTGTAAAATCCAACTTCCTTTTTGGTAACTTACTACATCAAAAACATCATCAGCCTCTGCATAATATTTACGAATAGGGCTTGTAGTATATTTGCCTTTACTTCTTAAATAAGAGGATAAATTGCTTGAAAAAATCATATCAGCATAATTTTTACCATAGGTGACTTCATTATACAAATACTCACCATAAGTAGCAAAACTTTCATTTAATGGCAGGTTGCTCCAGCTTCTACATGTAACCAAATCGCCAAACCAATGGTGAAACAATTCGTGCACAATGATGTCTTCATGGGTATTATCTAAATGCTCCCTATCTGTGTGCTGAACCATTTCGTAATGCAAAACCGCGGAGGTATTTTCCATGGCGCCACTTACAAAATCTCTGCAAACAATCTGAGAAAATTTATCCCAAGGATAATCTACCCCAGTTATTTTAGAAAATGTTTCAATCATTTGCGGAGTTTTACCAAAAATAGTTTTGGCATAAGGCGCAAAAGCAGGCTCTAAATAATAACTAACCTCCTTGTTTCGCCATTTATCTTTGGTAATAACAAAGTTACCAACGGCAATCATGGATAAGTATGGCGCATGAGGTTTCATTTGTTGCCAATGATCGGTGCGCTTCCCTCCTTTTTGCAGTTTGAAATCAAGCAATAAACCATTGCTCAAGGTTTCATCAGCGGTGTCAACTGTAAGGTAAATATCTTGGGTATGCTTTTCATTTGGTGCATCAACGGTTGGGAACCAGCAAGAATTGTATTCGGTTTCTCCCTGACTCCAAATTTGGCGAGGCTTGTTTGGATCAGACCCAAAAGGGTTTATAAAATATAAACCTCTAGAATCGCTAATAGCCTTACCTCCATTGCTTCTTATTTCATTTGGTTTTGCTATGTATTGTATAAATAAATTAATGGTATCGGTTTCGGAATAGGCCTTTCTTAAAAACAATTCAATTCTACTGGTATCGTAATTATAGCGCAAATTTTGGGTATCCTTACCAATAATAGTGGCTACTTTTAACAAGGTAAATCCTTGAGCATCCAATTCAAAGCTACTTAAAGTGCCAGTGTAAGGTTTTAATTTTAGCACGGCTTGACCCAAAACCCATTGACGCTGGTAATCAAATTCTAGCGATAATTTGGTATGTAATAAATCTATTACTCTAGGCTCCATGGGTTGGTATTTGGCCATTTCCTTAACAGGCGTAGGCTTTACCACAATATCCTCCAAAATAACTTTTTCTATGGAGGTATTGGGCTTTTTATTTATTTTGCAGGCCAACATCCCGGAAACAAGGAATGAAAGGCCAATTAAGTAGTTTCTCATAATTTTGAATCGGGTGCAATAAAACGAATTTATATGTTAAATATAAAAGTAAACGAGCAAGAATTTATTTTCGACCTAATTTCTGGCAATGCAATTTTGGATGGAAAGCCTGTAAATGCCGATACAGTGAAGCTTGCGCCAAATAAATACCATGTAATCATTAACCACAAAAGTTACAATATTGAACTTTTGGAAAAGTCGGAAAATGGCAAAACCATGCGTATTTTGGTAAATGGAATCAAACAAGAAATTACCATCAAAGATAAATACGACGCACTTTTGAGTCAGCTAGGCATGGATAAACTAATGACTTCCAAAAACAATAATATCAAGGCTCCAATGCCCGGTTTGGTGCTCAGAATTATGGCAAAAGTTGGCGACCAAGTGAAGAAAGGTGATGCTTTGCTTGTGTTGGAAGCCATGAAAATGGAAAATATTATCAAGGCAGATGGAGAAGGTGTGGTTAAAAGAATTGCGGTTGAACCTAAGCAAGTTGTTGAGAAGAATACTTTGTTGATAGAACTTTAGTTCGACAAGCTCACTATGACGCTGTAGTTCGACAAG
>JBILJL010000289.1:0-3500 GCA_044377255.1 Bacteroidia bacterium | reverse complement strand
TAAATATAACCTCAAATAATTATTAAACAAAAAGTATGCTTTAGGCCTTATAAAATTACTTCAGTATATTTGCCTTTCTTCAAATCCAAATTCAAACTTGACCTTCAATCCCTTCTCATCAGATCTTCCAGTTACCGAAATCATAGTTGATGTTCGTGAAAAGTTGGCAGAAAACAATACGCTTATCGTGCACGCTCCGCCGGGTGCAGGTAAAAGTACTTTGTTGCCTTTGGCGCTTATAGATGAGCCTTGGCTAAATGGTCAAAAAATTATTATGCTTGAGCCTCGCAGGTTAGCAGCCAGAGCTATTGCCATGCGAATGGCCTCACTGCTTGATGAAGAAGTTGGAAACACCATTGGCTATAGAATTAGATTCGATAATAAAATTGGACCGAATACTAAAATTGAAGTAGTAACAGAAGGTATTTTAACTAGAATGTTGCAAACAGACAATGCCCTTGAAGGTGTTAGCTTGGTTATCTTTGATGAGTTCCATGAACGCAGCATACATGCAGATATTGCAATGGCTTTGTGCCGCGAAGCGCAACAAGTATTGCGTCCTGAAATGCGCATGCTAGTGATGAGTGCTACTTTAAACATGCCTCAATTAAGTGCTTTGCTCAAAGCCCCTGTTATTACAAGTGAGGGCAAGCAATATCCGGTGGAGGTAAAATATGTAGGTGGTCAAGACGAACGCCTCTTGCCTGAAACTACTGCCAGAGTTGTGATTGACGCTTCACGTAACCATGAAGGTGATGTATTGGTGTTTTTACCTGGTGAAGGCGAAATAAGAAAAACGGCCGAATTGTTGAAGCGAGATTTGCGTGAGTTTGCCATTCATCCACTGTTTGGTGTATTGCCACAAAATGAACAATATGCCGCTATTATGCCCAATAGAAATGGCAAGCGAAAAATTGTTTTAGCAACTTCCATTGCCGAAACATCCTTAACCATTGAAGGGGTGAAAGTAGTTGTAGATACTGGCTTTGGCAGAATGCAACGTTTTGATCCAAAAAGCGGTTTGAGTCGGTTAGAAACTGTACAAATTTCGAAAGATTCTGCCGATCAACGTGCAGGAAGAGCTGGCAGATTAAGTGCGGGCGTTTGTTACCGCATGTGGACCAAAGCCACACACGACAGGTTAGCAGAGCACCGCATACCGGAAATTATGGAAGCAGATTTAGCTTCCTTGGTGTTAGATATGGCACAATGGGGAATTGTAAATGTTACGCAAATGAGTTGGCTCAGCCCGCCACCAAAGGCACATTTGGCGCAAGCTAGCGAAGTATTGCACCAATTAGGTGCATTAGAGAATGGTAGAATTACCGCACATGGAAAGCAAATACACCAATTGGCTTGTCATCCGCGAATTGCACACATGTTGTTGCTTGCAGAAGAAGACCATACCATTCAATTGGCAACAGATGTTGCGGCCGTTTTAGAGGAGCGCGATCCTTTGCCGCGTGAAGCTGGTATTGATATCAATTTACGAGTGGAAGCTTTGCGCAGAGCAAGAAAAAACAATGCATTGGGTAAGGGCTTTAGTAGAATAGAAAAAGTAGCAGAATCGTATAGAAAGTTATTACGGGTTGAACCAAATAATGGTGCAGTAGATTCATTTGAAACTGGTCTGTTAATTGCGCATGCATACCCAGAACGTATCTCTTGTGCAAGGCCCGGTAACAACGCACAATTTCAATTGGCCAATGGAAAATATGCTATGGCCGGACATAAAGATGATTTAGCCCACGAGGCTTGGTTAGCAGTGGCTCACATGGATACCCGTGATGGATTGGGTAAAATATTTTTGGCCTCTCCTCTTAATCCAAAAGACTTACGTTCGTTGGTTAAAGAAAAAGAAATCATTACTTGGGATACAAGAAAAGGTGGATTAGTAGCCACTAAAGATTTGCGAATTGGCAACATCATTTTGCAATCAAAACCTCTTCCTTCTCCAGATCCAAAACACTTGGTTGCAGCCTTGTGTGTGGCCCTTAAAACAGAGGGTGAAAACCTCTTGAACTTTGATGAGGACATGCAACAATTGCAGAACAGAATTTTAAGTTTGCGCAAATGGAACACTGAGGAAGATTGGCCAGATGTAAGCACTTCCACGTTATTGGTTCAGATAGAAGAATGGTTAGCGCCTTATTTAAACACTGTTAAAAAAACAGACGACCTCAAGAAGATAAATCTCACCCAAGCCTTGTTCAATCACTTGAATTATGAACAACAATTAGCCTTGAATAAATTGGCACCAGCAAAAATTGCAGTGCCTAGTGGTTCAAACCTACAAATACAATACTTTCCTCATGGCGAAACACCAGTATTAGCAGTGCGTTTGCAAGAAGTTTTTGGTTTGAGTGATACGCCAAAAATCAACAACAACAAAACTGCTGTTGTGTTACATTTGCTATCGCCAGGCTATAAACCTGTTCAGGTAACATCTGATTTAAGAAGCTTTTGGAACAACACTTACCACGAAGTAAAAAAGGAACTCAAGCGCAGGTATCCAAAACACAGTTGGCCCGAAGACCCTTGGGAAGCGGTGCCTGTGGCTAAAGGCCGACCAAAAAAATAGAGCTTATTGCTTTTGAATTTTCTTATGTAAACACAAACCGTTTTCATCTGTTAATTCAAGCAAATATAATCCTGCAGGAAGGTGATCAATAGCAATGGGCGCTTGTGAATTTTGCTCAGTTTTAAACAACAATTTTCCTGTAATATCAAACAACCTTACTTGAATTTTAGTCTGCTCATATGTATCTATATAAATCAAACCTTCACTCGGATTAGGATAAATCTGCAAGGCATCATTGAACCATTCTTCATTACCTGTTGGCTGTTTTACATAAATATTCTTTATAGCAGTATCACCTGCACAACTGCCACTATTGGTTTCAACCATCTTCAATTGCACATCGCCCAATTGCGTCCATTTTATGTTTAAGGTATTGGTATAGCTTCTGCCATTGCCATTGCTAAATAGCCAATTGTAGCTTGAACCAACTGTGCCTATTACATTATAAATTTCTGTAGTGCCTTTCAATACGGTGTCTTTGCCATTGATGGTTTTCAATACAGGATTGGTAATGGTATAAACTGTGGCATAATTGGTATCGCCGCATGCGCCATTTAGGGAAGTGATTAAACTTACTTTGTATAAATTTTCTTTGTTGGCAGCAAAAGTTACTTGCTCCACTTGCTTGCTGCCATAAGTGCCATTGCCAAAATCCCAGTAATAGGTTATAGGCCCTGCACTGGTGGTAGTATCACTAAATACAAAAACATTGCTATTTAAACATTGAATGCCTTTGTTAACGGTAAAGCCTGCATTGAGCGCAGTGCCAAAAGTGATGCTATGTGTGGCAGATGTATCTTTATACAAACCAGAAGTAACAACTCGCTTAAAATAACCATTTGCTGTAATACCAATTGGATCATAATCTATTCCATTTCTTACGCCATTGGCTATACCAAAAGTACCTGCAGCACCCGTG
>JBILJL010000288.1:0-3517 GCA_044377255.1 Bacteroidia bacterium | reverse complement strand
CATACATGTGTTGCCGCAAGAATATACCGTAGATGATATTGGCGATGTGTATGATCCAATTGGCATGTCGGGCATTCGTTTGAGTTCTAATTTTCACATCATCACTGGTAATGTTGATGCTATCAAAAATATTTATAAGAGCGTTGATCGTGCTGGCCTAGAGGTGGCAGATTTAATTCTTGAGCCACTTTCTTCTTCAGATGCAGTATTAACTTCAGAAGAATTGGAGGCTGGTGTTTGTTTGGTTGATATTGGAGGTGGAACAACAGATGTGGCCATCTTTAAAAATGGTATCCTTAGGCATACTGCTGTAATTCCTTTTGGTGGAAACATCATCACCAAAGATGTAGAAGAGGGTTGTAATGTATTAAAAAATCAGGCAGAGGCTTTAAAAGTAAAATTTGGTTCAGCCCTAGCCGATGAAAATAAAGACAACGAGATAGTTTGTATCCCCAGTTTTCACGGTCGCCCTCCAAAAGAGGTTTCTGTTAAAAACTTGGCAATGGTAATACAGGCTAGGGTAGAGGAGATTTTCGAATCTGTTTTATATGAAATAAAAAGTTCGGGCTTAGAAAAGAAATTGAATGCAGGTATCGTTATAACTGGAGGTGGTTCTCAATTGAAACACCTTGATAAATTGGTTGAATTTGTAACCAGTTTAGATACAAGAATTGGTTATGCCAATGAACATATAGGCAAAACAGAAATTGAGGAAATTAAGAGCCCTATATATGCAACTGGAGTAGGTTTGGTTTTAAAAGGCTTTAAGAGCATTGAAGAGTTAGATAAAATAAGCTCAATTAGTAATGATACCGAACGCAAAATTGCAGAAGAAGAAGTAAAGCAATCTAACTTACTTTCACGTTGGTTTAACAAAGGAAAGAAGTGGTTATACGATGATGACGACCTCAACGGTTTTTAAAAATTAACAAGTACCGGTGTTCTGCTATTTCAATAGCATGATACCTAAAAAAGATACAATATGGAAAGCTCATTTAAATTTAACATGCCCAAAGAAAAATCATCCATCATTAAAGTGTTGGGTGTGGGTGGTGGTGGTGGAAATGCCGTAAACTATATGTTTTCAAAAGGCATAAAAGGCGTTGATTTTATTATTTGCAATACAGATTTGCAGGCTTTGGAAGCAAGTCCTATTCCAAATAAAATTCAGCTTGGTGCCAGCCTCACGCAAGGTTTGGGTGCAGGCTCAAACCCTGAAGTTGGCAAGAATTCTGCTATGGAGGCCATTGAAGATATTATTGATACTTTGGGGGTTAATACCAAAATGTTGTTTATTACTGCTGGTATGGGTGGTGGCACTGGTACTGGCGCTGCGCCTATCATTGCCAAAACAGCTAGGGAAATGGATATCTTAACTGTGGGTATTGTTACTACACCTTTTTCTTTTGAAGGAAAACGCAGAAAAGATTTTGCTTTTGAAGGCATGGAAGCATTGAAAAACTCTGTTGATTGTTTGCTTATAATCAGCAACGACAAAATAAAAGAAATGTATGGCAATTTACCTATGCGCCAAGCATTCGGACATGCAAATGAAATATTGAATACTGCTGCCAAAGGAATTGCAGAAGTGATTACTTTCCCAGGTGAAATCAATGTAGATTTTGAGGATGTTAAAACGGTGATGAAATCTAGTGGTGTTGCCTTAATGGGTTCGGCCCAGGCTAGTGGTGCTACTCGCGCAATTGATGCTGTAAGGGCTGCTTTAAATTCTCCATTACTCAATGAAAGCAAAATACATGGTGCCAAAAATATTCTATTGAACGTGAGCTCTGCTTCTGGCGAATCTGAATTGTTGATGAGCGAGTTTGAAGAGATTAACAATTACATTCAAGAGGAGAGTGGTTTTAGCGCAGAAATGATTATTGGAACCAGTTATGATGAAACTTTAGGCGATAATATTTCGGTTACCTTGATAGCTACTGGATTTGAATCTATACCAAAAGAAAATAAAATTATTGTTGGCAATGTAGATGCTAAGCCAATTGCTCAAGTAATACCGCAAATTGAACCAAAGCCACAAAGCGTGCAAGGATTTGTGCCGCGCCCAATTATGCCTGAGCCAACAAAATATAGCTTAGAAGATGAGCGGTTTGAACCTAAACCAATCGATGTAAATACAAATGATATTGAGTTGAATTTGAGGATTGAAGAGGAGCAAATTGAAAGTCCGTTCGACATAGAAATGCCTCAAAATTTTTTTGATGATGAGGCAGAAATTGATCAAACCATTGAAGATAGGGTATTCGATAAGCTTCCTGAGGCCATTATGCAGCAGCCTATTTTTGATTTAATGAATGATTTAAATACCGAAGAACAAGAAAAGAAAATTGAAAAGCATATCAATAGGATCAAAACGTTAAAAGATTTAAACATGAGTATCAGTAACCCACAAGGCTTGCGCGATCTTGAGAAGGAGCCAGCCTATAGAAGGAAACTGAAACGTTTAGAGGATGTGCCTCATTCGTCGGCTACCAATGCCAGCCGTTTGAGTTTATTCGACGACAATTCCGGGAAACCTGAGATTAAAACTAACAACTCCTTTCTGCATGATAATGTAGATTAGTTGGCAGTCCATGGTCCATAGACCATGGTAAGAAGTCCATAAATCTTTGTAAGTTTTACATAGGTTTATGGACTTTTTTTTGGATTCAAATGGGACATGTTTAAGCAATCTACTCTGGTCTATGGTCTTTAGACTTTTTATTACGCTCTCTTTGTTGTTAATTCGCCGTAGATGAATCGCAATTTTACAGACGGATTAAATTTTCTTTCGAAGCTCAATGCCAGGAGATTAGGAAATGCCGTACAATTATATTCTAGTTATTTATTGTCTCGTGCCATGCGCAAACCCATACATTGGGGCATGCCTGTGGTAATGGAGATTGAACCTACTACCAGCTGTAATTTACGCTGCCCGCAGTGCCCAAGTGGCTTGCGAGAGTTTTCCAGAAATACAGGCATGCTCGATTTAACTTTGTATAAAAAGATGATTGAGGAACTGCATCCAGATTTGGTTTACTTGATTTTGTATTTTCAAGGTGAGCCATTTTTGAATAAGCAATTTTTGGAATTTGTAAAAGTTGCTGCTGCCAAAAATATTTATACCGCCACCTCTAGCAATGCACATTATTTTACAGATGAAATGGCAAAGGCTACCATAGAATCTGGCTTAGATAGGTTAATTATTTCGGTAGATGGCATTACCCAAGAAACATACCAAAAATACCGCATTGGAGGTAATTTAGAGAAGGTAATTGAAGGTACTCAGAACTTAGTAAAGTGGAAGAAAGCATTGGGTAAATCTACACCACATATTATCTGGCAGTTTATTGCATTTAAGCACAATGAGCATCAAATACCCGACTTAAAAAAATTGGCAAAAGAGATTGGGGTAGATGAGCTTGGGATCAAAACGGCCCAAATTTATGATTACCAAAATACCGATGAATTGATACCTGAGAACGAAGCATTGAGTAGGTATAAAAAAACGGAGAAG
>JBILJL010000287.1:0-3528 GCA_044377255.1 Bacteroidia bacterium | reverse complement strand
GGCGATTATGATGCCTTAAACTACCACCGTTGGGATATATGCAGTGCAGCCTGCAGTTTGGGTAAACAAGAAAAAGTGGCGGTTTACCAGTTCCTTAAAGAACCCCTTATTGATAGGTTTGGAGAAGAATGGTACAATGAGTTGGTGGCAATTGCTGCTGCTTATTTAGAAGAAAAAAAATCATAAGTAGAGCAAAAACACCCTTACCTTTGGGTATGAATTGGTGTAATCAATAATGTGATGAAAATTCTCAGTACCGCACAAATTAAAGAGTGGGATGCATACACCATATTGCATGAGCCAATAAGTTCATTGGATTTGATGGAGCGTGCAGCAAATAGTGCTTTTGCCTTTTTTAAAGAATACCTTCAAATCAATTTCACCAATATAGATTCACCTACAATTGCTGTAATTTGTGGTCAGGGAAACAATGCTGGCGACGGATTAGTTTTTGCAAAACTTTTGCAACAAGAGGGAAGGGAAGTGCAGGTTTATGTGCTCAAATTAAAGAATACAGGTTCCCAAGATTTTGAAGCAAATTTAGCTAGATGTAATGCATTAGGAATACCTGTAAAATTTCTCGAGAATGAATTTGATTTGTTACAAATTCCAGATCACAGTATATGGATTGATGCGCTGTATGGGTCGGGCTTAAGCAAGAATTTACAAGGCCTTTCAGCCATGTTGGTTCAAACCATCAATGCAAAAAATGGACATAAAATAGCTATCGACATCCCTAGTGGTTTATTTGGCGATATACAAGAGGCAATTCAACAACAAGATGCGATTATATTTCAATCAGATATCACCTATACTTTTCAACAAATGAAAACTAGCTTTTTGTTTCCAGAAACTGGTGGCTTTGCTGGTGAATGTACTGTTGTTCCCATTGGCTTGCACCCAGCATATTTAAAGGTAATTCAAGATTCTTGGGTTTGGTTCGAACCAAATTTATTGGAGCATAAACCTGCAAGTAAATTCGATTTTAAATGGGAGAAGGGACATGCAATTATTATTGCTGGAAGCTATGGTAAAGTGGGAGCAGCTTTGTTGTCAAGCAAAGCCGCCTTGCGCGCTGGCTGTGGATTAATAAGTGCTTATGTGCCAAAAGTAGCCTACACCATCTTTCAAACTGCTTTTCCAGAGGCCATGGTAGAAACAGATGAAGAGTTATTTGAAATAAGAAATTTTCCAGATTGTTCTAAACACGATGCCATTGGTATTGGTCCGGGTTTGGGATTTCATCCAAACACGGTGAAGGGTTTTGGCAATTGGATCAAACATATTAAAATACCCATTGTGATAGATGCAGATGGCTTAAATATATGTGCAGAATTACTCAAAATGCATACAGATTTTAGCTTTCCACCAAATTGTATTCTTACACCACATCACAAAGAATTTGATAGGCTATTTGGTAAATGCAACAATAGTTTTGAGAGGTTAAATTTAGCCATTGAAAAGGCAAGGCAGTATAATGTTATCATTGTTTTGAAGAGCGCACATACCGCAATTATTGGTCCTCAAGGAAATGTTTTTTTCAACTCCACTGGTAATAATTTATTGGCAACGGCAGGCAGTGGCGATGTGTTAACAGGAATTGTAACCGCTATGTTGGCAAAGGGTTTTGAACCAATTGAAGCTGCAAAAAAAGCAGTTTACCTGCATGGGATTTTAGCAGATTCCTTACAAGCAAAAGGATATAAAAATATGATTGCAAGCGATTTGGTAGATGAACTTAAATGGCATTCCTAAGCTTAAAGTTCTTCCAACATTTTTGTATAATCATATTGCAAATCCTCATGCAATTTGGTGATGTCTTTTTGGATTTTTTCTATTTGCCTATCGTATAAATTTTCAATGGCTTGGTATTTTATCCAATAGCTTCTGCATGCTTTTAGTTCAAAACAAAAATGTAACAACAATTCAATTTCGGTTTGAACCAATTTGCTGTACTGTGCGTAAAGTTTGGCTATTCGGAGTGTTTTGCGGATATATTTAGTGGTAAAGAACAAGCTGTTTGTTGGCATCTCTGCAAAGCGCAAACTAATTTCATCCTTGGCTTTCTGAATATATTTATCTTCATCCTGCGATTCAAATAAAATATAATGGGCCAATTCTTTATTGGTTTTTTTAAACTTCGATAGTCTTAAACATATTTCAACCAACTCCTTTTGATGAAGGTGGTTGAGCTCTTTTTTAATATCTGCAATGCTACTTGTTTCCATTTTTAAGAAGCCAAAAATTGACCATTTTCTTCTTTCAATAAATGATAGGGTTCATTGCTTATAATTAAACAACCATCCAAATCTGCAAACTCAGCCAACGAACACAAACTCCAGGCACTCTTTATTCCTAAGGTAGTTTCAACCATACACCCAATCATGGTTCTTAAGCCTCGCGCCTTTGCCTCCTTCAAAATTCTTATCCCATTTATATAGCCACCTGCTTTCATCAATTTCATGTTCACCATATCAAATTGTTGCACCAATTCATCAAATTTTGGTTGGTTCAAAACGCTTTCATCTCCCATTATTGGTAAAGGACTTTCTTTCTTTAAATATTTATAGGCATCAACCATATCTGCAGGTAAGGGTTGCTCCACAAATTCAATGGGGTAAGGTTTTAACTTGGGTATAAAACGCAACAATTCATCCACATCTTTCCATGCCTCATTGGCATCAATCATAATGTTGTGATTACCCAAAGTTGCAATTTCTTTAATCATGTCGAGTGCGGCCTCGTTATTTACCTTAACTTTTAAATACTTAAATCGTTTCAATTGATAGGTATGGTAAAAGGCTGCAATATCGCTGGCATCCATAATTGGCAAGGTATAGCAGGTGCTCACAAGCTTTGGTTCGTCTATATTCAGTAAATCAAATATGCTAATTTTCTTTACTGTAATATACCAATGTATAAATGCTGATTCTATGCCAAATCGCAATGCATTGTGCATCTTACATCCATTCAACCACAATTCAAATTCAAAGGGTTCTTTCGGACAATCTTTCAAAGAAATCTTCAGGGCTTCAAATTCCTCCAATAGATTTTCAAGAGTTTCTCCATACCTAATATTGGGCGCAACTTCGCCTATGCCCATTTCTCCCAAGTGCCCACACGAAACAATTAAATTTTCTTTGTAGGTACTGGCGTTCCTAGAAATTTTCCAAGTGTATTTTAATTCAAGTTTGAGCTTTTTTATAGTCCATTCCATGCCGCAATTTAATAGGCTTTAGCATGTCTGAACCAATTTCTTTTACACGTTTTTAAGCTACTGACTATTTAGGTAGAATGTGTTAAATCTCCTTACATCAACCTCTGGAAATAATGGCGCCCCTCCCAATAAGTAATCGGTAAAATGCTTGGCTAAAAATGGGGCTTGTAGCATTCCTTTGGTACCTAGTCCGTTAAAAATAAATAAGTTTTCTATGTTAGGATGTGACCCCAATATTGCGCCTCTATCTCTCGTAGTTGGCCTTATTCCTGCACCTTGGTTAATTACTTCAAAAGGCAATGCTATCATTT
>JBILJL010000031.1:0-13846 GCA_044377255.1 Bacteroidia bacterium | reverse complement strand
AAGAAAAATTAAACTTCAATAGCGAGCTTCCTGCCGATTTTACCAGTGTGCTAGAAAAATGGCGCCATTATGTGCAATATAAACCTATAGAAGAGGAAGAACCTAAAGTGAAGGTGAAAGACAATGAAACGCAAAAGTTGATGAACCTTAAAAAGTAGTTCATCTTTAATTGCTAAAAATTATAGGTTCAGCAATTTTTAAAAATCATATTGAAAGAGCAGTTTTGCTCCCAAAATCACCAGTGTCCAGAAGCAAAAAGAAATAAACATAATCAGTTTAATTCTCCATTTATTGGGCTCAATGGTTGAGGCCAATATGGTTCCCAAGGGTGGAGTTAAAATCATGGGGGTTAAAAAAGCAATTCCCCAAACTTCATATTTTTTAATAATAGTCACCAACCTGCGTTTATTTTTACTAAACTTTATTGGCTTTACTTTCTTGGGAAAATAACGATGGTAAATGCCAAGGATAAAGGTCCACAAGTACAAATACACCACCACCCCAAGCATACCGCCACCAACAGTTAACAATAAGGTTTCAATTAGATTATAACCGAAACCAATAGCAAAACCAATACCTACAATATATTTTACCGCACTCCAAAGAATTACGGTGAGCATTTTTAATAGTACTTCCATTTTTTATTTTTGAAAAGCAAGAACTGCTTTTCTTACGCTGCCATTTTCCTGCAATAATTTTGCCGCTTTTTTCTCTGTCACGTTTAATTCTTTCATCACCATCTCAATTCCTCTCTTTACAAGCTTGTTATTGCTCATGCGCATGTCTACCATCTTATTGCCTTTTACTTTGCCAAGCTTTACCATCAAAGAAGTACTAATCATATTGAGCACTAATTTCTGAGCTGTTCCTGCTTTCATTCTGGTACTGCCTGTCACAAATTCTGGTCCTACCACCACCTCAATGGCAAATTTGGCGGTAGCTGCCAAAGGTGAGTTTTTGTTGCATGTAATGCAGCCAGTTTCAATTCCGTTTTTGTTGGCCTGATCCAAAGCGTTTATTACATAAGGTGTAGTGCCACTTGCAGCTATGCCAATCACAAAGTCGTTAGCGGTAATTTTATATTTTTGCAGGTCTTTCCATCCTTGCTCTTTATCGTCCTCCGCAAATTCAACAGCCTTTCTAATAGCCTTATCTCCACCTGCAATAATGCCAACCACTAAGCCAAATGGTACGCCGTAAGTAGGCGGACATTCACTGGCATCTAAAACCCCCAACCTGCCGCTGGTGCCGGCGCCCATGTAAAATAGTCGACCGCCATTTTGCATTTTTTTAAAGGCAGCATTCACCAATTTTTCAATTTTGGGCAAGGCTATTTCTATGGCCAAAGGAACGGTTTTGTCTTCTTGGTTCATACTCACCAATAGCTCTTTGGTACTCATTTTATCCAAATTCTGGTGATTAGAATCGGCCTCTGTGGTTCTAATAATATTTTTCTTTGTCATAGCACATTCAAATAAACCTCAAGGCGCTTATATTTGCCTTTCAGGATTTCACAAATATGTCAAATAATTTTAATAAGTGGCAGCCATTTATTTATGGGCTCATTTTATCTATTGGATTGTTGCTCGGAATTTTTCTCAGACCCGCCGCTTCTATGCAAACATTTATGCGTGGAAACAACAAGTTCTCCGAGTTACTCAATATCATCAATCAATCTTATGTTGACACTGTAAATTTAGAACAATTAGAAGAAATTGCCATCAATGATTTGTTAAAAGGATTGGATCCGCATTCTGTTTATATTCCTGCATCTGATTTGCAAATAGCCAACGAACAATTGGAAGGAAATTTTGAGGGCATTGGGGTTGAATTTAATATTATTTCAGATACCATCATGGTTGTTTCTGCTATCAATGGCGGACCAGCCCAAGAGTTAGGGATTTTACCTGGTGATAGAATTGTGAAAGTAGATACCTTACCTGTAGCAGGAGTTGGGATTACCAGCGAAAAGGTTTTTAAATTGTTGCGAGGAACAGGAGGAACAAAAGTAGCTGTAACTATTTTCAGACTTAATTCCAAAGAGCCTATTGTATTCAATATAACTAGAGGCACCATACCAATTTTTAGTGTGGATGCTTGGCGCATGATTAACAATGAAACTGGTTACATAAAAATTAGCAGATTTGCAGAGAATACCCATGAAGAATTTTTAAAAGCATTTGATGAACTTAAAAAAGATAAGCTTAAAAACTTGATCATAGACTTACGCGGCAATCCAGGAGGCTATTTGAGCACTGCCATTCAATTGGTAGATGAGCTATTAGATGATAGAAAACTGATAGTGTACACCCAAGGAAGAAGCAAACCTAGAGCAGAATACAAAGCAGAAAGACCAGGTATTTTTGAGCAAGGCAAGCTCATTGTTTTAATCGACGAAGGCTCGGCATCGGCTAGTGAAATTGTAAGTGGCGCGGTGCAAGATTGGGATAGGGGAATGGTTATTGGTAGAAGAAGTTTTGGCAAAGGTTTGGTTCAAGAGCCATATGAGTTAAGTGATGGCTCGGCTTTAAGATTAACGGTCTCTAGGTATTATACACCAAGTGGCAGGTGCATTCAAAGGGATTATACAGATAAAGAAAAGTACGACCACGATATCATGGATAGGTATGAAAAAGGAGAATTGCTCAACGACCTTAAATCTTCTATTCACGATTCTACGCCTTATTATACCATGCGTTTAAAAAGAACAGTATATGCGGGAGGTGGCATTAATCCAGATTACTTTGTGGCCATTGATACATCCTTTAGTTCAATGTTTTTAACTGAGGTAGTTTCAAATGCATTAATAGGTAAATTTGCTTACGAATATTTGGATCAAAACAGAAAGGCAATTACTGCTATTCCTAGTTTAAAAATTTATGTAGATGCTTATCAAATCAATGATGCAGCTTTTGACCAATTTTTGTTGTTTACAAAAAAGAATGGTATTGAAACACCACCTAGCGATGAAGTAAAACGCTCAAAAGAGTTTATTAAATTACAATTGAAAGCACTTATTGCCCGTCAAATTTGGAGAGATCAAGGTTATTATTCAGTTATCCAAAAAGACGATAAAGCCATCCTATTAGCACTCAAAAAATTAAACGAAAATCAAGCTTTACTCAACTCTGGTAATTGAGCAGGTAAATGAAATTTCATGAACTTAATGGTTCTACCTCTGCCGCGGAAAAGTTTTTCGTAGTGCGTAGTTATGTTGCGCACATATTCATCCGCTTCTTCTGTTCCATGCACATCTCTCACTAGCTGAATAGGTTCAATGCCTATTTGGGTAAACAGTTCTTCGGTATAGTTAAATAGGCCATCATCATCTGTTTTAAAGTTCATGATGCCTTTGTCTTGAATTACTTCTTTATAAATTTTTAAGAAGCGAGGATGTGTAAGCCTGTGCTTTTCGTGTCTGTCTTTAGGGAAAGGATCAGGAAAGGTTATCCAAATTTCACTCACTTCATTTTTTTCAAAATGCTCTGCTAATTTTTCAATAATCATTCGAATAAATCCTGCATTTTTAATGCCTTTTTCTTGCGCCATTCTTGCGCCAACCCACATGCGGTTGGATTTGATATCTATACCAATAAAGTTTTTATCAGGGAAAGCCTCAGCAAGCGCAACAGTGTATTCGCCTTTACCACATGCCAATTCTAGTACTATTGGATGGTCATTTTTAAAGTACTCTTTATGCCATTTACCTTTTAAGTGAAATGGGTACTCAAAACAATTTGGAAAGGTTTTAAATTCTGCAAACCTGCGTATCTTATCTTTTGCCATGGGGCGCAAAAGTAAAAAAGTTTTTTAATTTGTTTCTATGCCAACTGCTTTAGGCTTTAATAACCAATTGAGCATAGGGCCTGCTAGCACACTTGTTACAACTGCCATAATTACTATGGCCACAAATAATTCCTCTCCAATAAGTTTAGCCTGAAATGCCAAAGTTGCTAAGATAATTTCCATGGCCCCTCTAGCATTTAAACCAAATCCTATGGCCAATGATTCTTTGTTATTCAATCCTCCCAACTTCGCTCCCAGAAAGGCTCCCGAGATTTTGCCTACAATAGCAATTGCCAATACAATGAGCATTATTTGAAGGTTAAAATGATTGGCGAAATTTACTTTGAACCCAATAGAAACAAAAAAGAGCGGCGCAAAAATATTGGTCACAAACTGGCTCACATTGTCTTTCATTTTCTCTGTTACGTGAACAGAATCTCCAATGGCAATGCCGATAATAAAAGCTCCAAATATGGCGTGTAAGCCTATATATTCTGTAAATGCTGCTCCCAAAAATGCTAAGCCAAGTGATAGGCTCAAAAAGCCACCTGGCCAACTAAAATTCCTCTCAGCCCATGGCATAGATTTATTGATGAAAATCCTGCCAACAGTCAGCATGATCAATGCGTACCCAACGGTATAGATTAATGTAAATATTAAACTGTGATGGGCACTTCCTTTTAGCATGCCAATAATAACAGAAAACAATATCCAGCCAACAAGGTCGTCGAACATAGCAGCAGGTATTATTATTGAACCTACCTTGGTCCTTAATAAATTTAAATCGAGTAGGGTTCTTGCTATAACGGGTAAGGCAGAAATAGCCATAGCTGTGCCCAAAAATAAAGCAAAAGCCAATTTATCAGAGCTGTTGTTACCAAAGAGGTCGTAACCATAAAAGCCAGTGGCGAAACCAAGTGCCAGTGGAATAATTAAGCCAAATATACTGGTTGAAAATGCCGCTTTACCTTGTTGTCTGATGAGTGATAAATTAACTTCCATACCAGCCACAAACAAAAGCATGATAATAGAAATATTGGTAATGCCGCTCAAAGCAATTGCAGCATGTTCATTTTTGGTAAAAATTATGGCAGAAAGTTCAGGATAAAATTGTCCAACCAAAGTTGGTCCCAATACCACTCCAGCAATTAACTCGCCAACCACCAAGGGCATCTTTAACTTCCTAAAAAATTCACCAAACAATCGGGCAGCAATTAGCATTAGTCCCATGCTAAGGATAACACTGATGTTTTCACTATGGCTTAAAACATTCATTTAATCTATTCGCTGTCTTTTGAGTGTAGAATCAATAAATTACAAGGTAAATCAGATAAGGCATATTCAATATCGTGCGGAAAAACCCTGTCTAATAAATTCATTGGTTTATCGGGTGAATTCAAAATCAATAAATCTGCTTCTTTATCTCTCGAAAATTTACTGATTACATAGCCAGGTTTGCCTTCGATTCTTTCTGTGTTAATAATCAACTCACCACAATCTGTGCACCTCAATATTTCTTCTAATTTTTCATCTTCTTCTTTATGCAAAGCCTCTTTATGGTCGTCGGCCTCTTTTTCTTTAAATTCTTCACTTCTTATCAAAGCAAGTTTGCTTTCATCACTTTCCTGAATAATATCAATACTTTTTGACCCAAATGCCCTTGCTATTTCAACCGCTTTGGCAATGGTGTATTCTGTTTTTGGATGGTCTGTGCCTTCAACTACCAAATGTTTGAACCCTGTTGGATGTATTTTTGGTTCAGTTAACATCAACATACTGCACTTTGCTTTTCTACTCAATTGCCTTGAAATGCCTCCAAAAAAATATTTGATAATCCCTTCCTTTTCCAATGCACCTGCTACCAAAAGGTCTATTTTTTGGTCTTGACAAACTTGTAAAATTGTTTCAACAGGATCGCCTTGTTTCCAAATAATGCTCGTAGAAGCACCATCTAAATTGAACCTATGAATTAAATGTTTTAAGTATTGCTCTTCCTGCAAACTTTTTTTTCCAACATGCACAAATGCCAGTTGCGAATTAAAAGTTTGCTGCAGCAGTTTTGCTTCTGCAACCATGGCTTCGCACCTGGGTGAAAACGCAATTGCTATAGCAATCTTTTGAAAGGTTAGCTCTTTATTGCTCATAGGGCGAAAATAGCTAAAAGCAGAGAGTTTGTTAAATTTGTTTTGGATTATAAATTATTCAACAAAGCAGTTTGTTTGATTTGCCAATTTTTATTCGGCCCCTTTGAGGTCGTATTTTTTTGGTTTGACCCCATTAGTTGTTAGCAATTAATATTGTAATTGTGGGTTGATTCTGCATAAATCTTACACTTTTATCAGTAAACTTGCAAACCTTGTTATGGATAAAGAAATTCTATTAGAGGCCTATGCACACATGTGTGCTGCTAGGGCCATGGCCGAAATATACGATGCAAATCGCCCATTAACCAAGTACGTGCACTCTACTAGTCGCGGACATGAAGCCATTCAATTGGCAATGGGTATGCAGTTAACAGATTCAGATTACGCGGCTCCTTACTACCGCGATGAAAGCATGCTGTTGGGCATGGGCATGAGTCCGTACGAATTAATGCTGCAATTATTGGCCAAAGCAGAAGATCCTTTTTCGGGTGGTAGAACCTATTACGGACATCCAAATTTAAAGCGTGAAGGTTTTGTTAAAATGCTGCATTCTAGCAGTGCTACTGGTATGCAAGCCATTCCTGCAACAGGCATGGCGCATGGTGTGGCTTATTTGGAAAGTCAGGGACTTTTAGATGCTAATGAAAACCCTGTGGTTGTTTGTAGCTTAGGTGATGGCTCAGTAACCGAAGGTGAGGTAGCAGAAGCCTGGCAAATGGCAGTATTAAAAAAGCTGCCTATTATCTATTTGATCCAAGACAATGATTGGGGTATAAGCGCCAACGGAGCAGAAATGCGCGCCATGGATGCCTATGAATATGCAGGAGGTTTCAAAGGAATGCAGCGCATGCGCGTAGATGGCAGTGATTTCTTGAAATCATGGAATGCTGTTTTGCAATGCATAGATTATGTAAGAGAAACCCGCATGCCTATTTTATTGCATGCTAAAGTTCCGTTACTGGGTCACCATACCTCTGGTGTGCGCAAAGAATGGTACCGCACCGATGAGGATATGGCCAAGCATTTAAAAGATGAACCTCTTCCAAAATTGCATGCGCATTTGTTAAGTATTGGGTTCACTGAGGCTGAGCTAAAAGAAATCAATGAAATTGAAATTGATAGGGTAGCGCAACAGTTTAAATTAGCTGTTTCCTCTCCAGATCCAGATCCTTCAACTGCTGAGGACCATATATATGCGCCAAGTGGAGCAGCACACGAAGTGGGTATAAGAAAGCCTGAGGGAAAAGAACCCGTAGTAATGGTAGATGCTGCATTACATGCGGTAGATGAATTATTGGCCAAACATCCTGAGTGCATGTTTTATGGGCAGGATGTAGGAGCAAGATTAGGTGGTGTGTTTAGAGAAG
Organism: Bacteroidia bacterium; assembly: GCA_044377255.1. GTDB lineage: Bacteria > Bacteroidota > Bacteroidia > UKL13-3 > UKL13-3 > B1. The sequence goes on along the minus strand of JBILJL010000031.1, from coordinate 6,549 downwards.
CCGCTACATTGGCTGTAAAATATGGCGAAGACAGGGTTTTCAATACACCCATTCAAGAAGCATATATAGTAGGTTCAACCGCTGGCATGAGTGCAGTGGGAGTGAAGCCTATTGTTGAAATTCAGTTTGCAGATTATGTATGGTCTGGCATGAACCAATTGGTTTGTGAAATTACCAAATCATGTTACCTTACCATGGGTAAATATCCGGTGAGTGCTGTAATCCGAATCCCTATTGGTGCTTACGGCGGAGGTGGTCCTTACCACAGTGGAAGCATAGAATCTACTTTGCTCACTTTAAAAGGAATAAAGATTGCCTATCCAAGTAATGCAGCAGACATGAAAGGCTTGATGAAAGCCGCCTATTATGATGGCAATCCTTGTATCATGTTAGAACACAAAGGCCTGTATTGGAGCAAGAATTCAGGCACAGAATTGGCGCGTTGCGTGGAGCCAGATGAAGATTATGTTTTGCCATTTGGTAAAGCAAACACTGTATTAGCCGCAACAGATGATGCCTTAGATATCGGCGAATCATGTGTGGTGGTAACTTATGGTATGGGCGTTTATTGGGCATTGGCTGCCTCAAAAGAATTCCCTGGTCAAGTGGAAGTATTAGATTTAAGAAGTTTACTACCATTGGATGAAGAAGCTATTATGGCCGCAGTGCGCAAGCATGGCAAATGTTTGGTATTAACAGAAGAGGCATTAAACAACTCATTCGCAGAATCATTGGCAGCAAGAATTATGCAACAATGTTTCACCAGTTTAGATGCACCTGTAGCAACTTTGGGTTCAAAAAATGTGCCCGCAGTTCCCATGAATATGGGCCTCGAAGCAGAAATTTTGCCTAATACGGATAAGGTTGTTGCTAAATTGAAAGAGCTTCTTTTTTCATAGGTTCTATGAGTTTTATCTAGTAGCAAAAAACTAATTTCTTATTTTTTAAAGGTATAGTTTACACCAAAATTCTGAACAGGGTTTAGGCCAATGGTATTGACGCCACCATTATATCCACTTCCAGAATTTACTCGAAATTGGGATATTCTCAAGGCCAATTCAAAATGAATTCCTAAACTTTTGCTTATTTGATACTGCAATCCTGCGATGGTGCTTAAGCCATAGGTTTGCGACTTAATATTTGCAATTCCTGCCCCACTGCCAAAACAACCGTTATAGTAATAGTCAACCTTTTTATTGCATTGAGCAAAAAATAATTCTTCGGCAAAATAGGGTTTTAACTTTTTTGAACCGAAGCGTTTTTCTATTCCAAGAGTACCTTCAAATGCGTTTCTATATCCTTTTTCAGAGCTTTGGTAGGAGCTTGCTTCGGAACTATTATAATTGATAGATTTGTGTGCAACTCCAAATGAACTGCGCAGGCTAAATGCCTTGTAATGCGCCTTATATTGAATGCCATAAAGAATATTTGTTGAGATACCTTTAAGGTAATATTCAGCTATGTTATATGATTTATAATCTTCTATTAGGCTAGTAGTGAAGCCAATTTGATGTAAAGGTTTTTGCGCAAAACCATGCGAAAAAACCAAACTAAGGCAAAAAATTCTGAATATTGTTTTCATAAGCCAGATTCTAGTTACTCGAAATTAGTATTATTTATTCTATTTTACAATTGTACCTTAGGTAATTTACCATAATAATATTTGTATATTAGCACTGTTATTTCTGTAAATTATATATGATTAATAAAGAAACTGCATATAAGAAAATTTCTGAACTTGTAGAAAGGTTTGAGGAGCAATTTACTTCGTATAAAAAATCAGAGTATAACGAAACTTTGACCCGCAGAGATTTTATTGATCCATTTTTCAAAGCGTTGGGTTGGGACATTGACAACGAACAAGGTTATGCAGAGGCATACAGAGAAGTAATTCACGAGGACAAAATTAAAATTGGCGGAGCAACTAAAGCTCCCGACTATTCTTTTCGTGTTGGTGGCGGTAAGCGACTTTTCTTTGTTGAGGCTAAAAAGCCAAGTGTTGTTGTTAAAGATGACATACTTCCTGCATACCAAGTAAGACGTTATGGTTGGAGTGCAAAGCATACAATAAGCATAATAACCGACTTTGAAGAGTTTGCAATTTACGACTGCACAAAAAAACCAATCCCTACAGACAAAGCGTCGGTTGCAAGAATAAAGTATATTACATTTCGTGATTATTTAAAAGAGTTCGATTTTATTTGGGATACGTTTTCAAAAGAGCGTGTATTACAAGGTAGCTTCGATAAATTTATACTTGGAACAGCCAACAAAAAAGGAACGGCAACGGTTGACAAAGAGTTTTTGCAATCGCTTGACAGTTGGAGAACTTATCTTGCAACCTCTATCAGTTGGAATAATAAAGACCTTGGTGAAGATGAAATTAATTTTGCAGTTCAACAAACGATTGACAGAATTATTTTTTTACGAATAGCCGAAGACCGAAGCATAGAGCCATTCGGAAATCTAAAAACAGCTATAAAGCAAGGAGAATACTACAGAAATCTTTTTAGTATTTTAGAGAAGCAGACGAAAAATACAACTCAGGATTGTTTGATTTTAAAAAGGATCAAATTAGCAAGAACCTTACTATAGACAACAAAGTAATAAAAACTATTGTCAATGAATTGTATTATCCCGAGAGCCCCTATGAATTTTCGGTTTTATCAGTTGAGATTTTAGGAAGTGCTTATGAGCAATTTTTAGGAAAGCAAATAAAAATTGATAAAGCACATCGTGCTCACATTGAAGAAAAGCCAGAGGTAAGAAAAGCAGGTGGAGTATATTACACACCGCAATATGTGGTTGAATACATTGTATAAAATACGGTTGGCAAATTAATTCAAGGAAAAACTCCAAAAGAAATAAGCAAAATAAAAATAGTTGACCCTGCTTGTGGTAGTGGCAGTTTTCTTATAGGTGCTTATCAACATTTGTTGGACTGGCATAAAAATTATTATAGTGACAATGGTAAACCAAGTAAAGGCAAAAAGGATAATCTTTTAACTCCCGAAGGAAATCTAACAACGGGAGAGAAAAAAAGAATTTTGTTAAATAATATTTTTGGTGTTGATATTGATGTGAACGCAGTAGAAGTAACTAAACTTTCATTGTTGCTTAAATGTATGGAAGGCGAAACACAGGCTTCCATTTCGCATCAATTAAAAATGTTTAATGAAAGAGTTTTGCCAACACTAGATAGCAATATTAAAGATGGGAATAGTTTAATTGATACAGATTTTTATGCGGGGGCATTGGATTTTGGAGAGGAGAAAAAAGTAAAGCCATTCAGTTGGCAAAATGGTTTTCCCGAAGTTTTCAAGCAAGGAGGATTTGATGTTGTAATTGGAAATCCTCCTTATGTTTTAGGCAGAGAAACTTTTGACGATTCAGTTAAGAATTACATTACTGCAAAGTATCAGTCTTACGGCGGTAAGTACGACTTGTATGTTTTCTTTTGCGAAAAAGCGTTGAAACTATTAAGCGATAAGGGAAGATTCAGTTTCATTATCCCTAACACTATTCTTGTAAATGAGAACGCAACCAAAATCAGAGAATTGATTTTGAAAAATTATTCATTGGAAACTATTCGTGTTTTCAATCACAGGGTTTTCGAAAACGCACAAGTTGAAACAGTTATACTAATTATTGAAAGCAAGGGTAGCAGTAAGGACAGCAGTATACGAATAGAAAGTGAAGAAGTAATTCAGATTCCAACTGTGAAATTTTTAAGAAGCAAAAATTTCAAATTCAATGTAACGACTGACGATGTTTCAGAACGACTTATTGAAAAAATAACATCTTGCTCGATTCCACTGGGAGAGTTAACCGACATTTGTATTGGAATTCAATTAGGAGGAAGTCACGGAAGTGACACCAAGGCAGATTTTCTTTCAGATAAGGCTTTTGATAAAACTTGGAAGAAAGTTTTAGACGGTAAAGACATAAACAGATATAAACTTAACTGGAGAAATGTATTTGTTCGCTATGGAAATTGGTTACACAGAAAACGAGATGAAAATTTTTTTTTAAATCCTAAAATTTTAATACGGCAAATAGGGAAAACTCCAGTAGCTACTCTAGATGAAGGTAATTATTACACTTTGAATACTCTTTATAATATCATTTCTCTAAGCGAATATTCACCAAAATATCTTTTAGCAATTATAAATAGCAATTTAGGAAAATGGTTTTGGCTAAAAAATAATTCGGACTTTAAATCTTTGTTTCCAAAAATCAAAAAATCGGAAATTGAAACAATACCAGTTTGTAAAATTGATTTTAAGGACAAATTCAAAAATTATTATATAACGAAGTTGAAAAAAATGTTGATTTGATTTTATCTCTTAACAATGAAATAAGTACTACAAAGCTTGAAACGAAAAGCAATCAAATAAAAAGTAAGATTGACTATTGCGACAGCAGAATAAATGAAATCGTATATCAACTTTACGAGTTAACAGAAGACGAGATAAAAATTATTGAAGGAAAATGATAAAAGGACGGAAAATATCCATACAAGAATGTTGTAATATTCTAAACCGCAAAATTCATGAGCCAATTTTTCTTGAGAATTTTTTGCTTCCAGACGTAAATATACATTGCAAAGCCTTTACATCTATTGACCTAATTGAAGATACCGAAAATGCAATAGAAGAGTTTGAGAAACTACCAGAGGATTTATTTTCTAACCGTTCAACACTTTATATATATGGTGTTTTACAAGCATTGTATTGCCAGCAAGACGCAATGCAACATTTATATGAATCTGTTTTTAATATTAATTTTAATGCCTTTCACGATTTTATTGACTGTTTTAAAGGTTGGGATTATATAGTTAAAATAAGAACGATAAGAAATGAAATTGCCGGCCACCCATCTAACAGAAAAAAAGGTAAAGAATTTTATTTTATTGCCAAAGGAAGTAACTCAAAATACATCTTTGAATATGGTGGATATAAACCAGAATTCATATCGGTTAAAGTTGATATAAAGGAATTTATTTTAAAACAAAAGGAATTTTCTTTCATTGTATTGGACAGCGTTGACAAAGAAATTTCAAACAAAATAACAGGGCATAAGTTTTTGAGTGATTGATGATGAGGATGAAAAATTGCCTACAGTTAATTAAATAAAAATTAATGCCAAATAATTATAGCTTACGACAAACTTTCTCAGCAATCAAGGATATAATATTTTATTCGTCACCCAACGGCGATGTTAGAATAGAAGTATTTTTTCAAGATGAAATATTTAGGCTTTATTAAAAGAAAATGTCTGAATTGTTTATTTAATTCTTCCTTGCGAGTGTAATTTTTTTGTTAACATGAAAACAATGTATTTACTTAGCAAATACAAATCAGCACTATTATGAAAGTTTCAATAATCAAAATTGGCAAATCAAAAAAGATTAGGTTTTCAAAAACTGTTTTGGAAAAATATGAAATCAATGATACTATGAATTTAGTGATTGAGAAAGGTTGTATTGAATTAAGGCCAATTATGGAACCACTAAAAGGTTGAGATGAAGCTTTTAGTAGGATGCATGAAAATGGGGACGACCAACTGTTTGAATTGAAATGAGAGAAAACCAATACGTAGATAAAAAAAGATTAGATTATGTAGTTGGGAAAACAGCTGATTGGAAAGAGCTTGCAAAGGACTGTGTTTGTTTTGCAAACAGTCGTGGCGGAATAATACTTATCGGAATTGCCGATGGTGATTCTTTGCCACCGCCCTCTCAAAAAGTTGATACAGATTTACCATTCCAAATTAAAAAGAAAATTGCAGAAAACTCAGTTAATGTTGGTGCAAATGCGACTATTAAGATTGCAGATAATGGAGGTGAATTCATAGAAGTTGAAATTTTATTTAGTGCTTCAACAATTGCGGCCACCACTGATGGCAAATACTATTACAGAAGTGATGATACTTGTGTGCCCTTGTTGCCTGATGAACTTTCTCGTTTGTTTACCGATAAGCCTTCATTTATTTGGGAAACTAGAAAAACAAGAATTGCAATTTCAGAAATTGATTCATCCAAATTTTCAAAATTTAAACAAGATGTAAAAGATTCAACTAGAACATCTGCTAACGTAAAACAAAAAACAGATGATGAATTATTAGACCATTATTTTTTTGCGGAAGATGGCTGTTTAACAAATCTTGGAGTGCTTTGGTTAGGTAAAAGAAACGACAGAGCAAAATTGCTCTATTCTCCAACCATTCATTTTTTAAAATTTGATGAAAGGGAGCAAAAAGTAAATAAGTTACTTTGGGAAGATCATTCGCTGAATCCAAAAGAATTAATCGAAGCAGTCTGGACGCAAATTCCTGATTGGAAAGAAGGCATTGACGTTGCAGATGGTATGTTTCGGAAATTTGTTCCTAATTACGAAGAGGAAGTTATTCGAGAGTTAATGGCAAATGCCTTAGTACATCGCCCATATACTACTAGAGGTGATATTTTTATTAATTTATTTACTGACCGTTTGGAAGTTGTAAACCCTGGCCTTTTCCCTATTGGTGTAACTGCTGCCAATGTACTCC
>JBILJL010000286.1:0-3558 GCA_044377255.1 Bacteroidia bacterium | reverse complement strand
TCTGCTAAAACATGTAATTCTGACCGATATATAAAAAAGTTTACAACCAAGGATCATTTAATAAGCATGCTGTTTAGTTCATTTGCCAAGTGTACTTCTTTACGAGAGGTGTCTGGTGCGATGCTAGATTTATCAGGCAAAACGAAACATTTTCAACTAAATCATATACCAAAGAGAAGTACTTTGGGAGATGCCAATCAAAGGCGCGATGCAGAGGTGTTTGGGAAAATTTATCAAAATCTGCTTGTAAAATATAATCACGTTTTCTCGGACAGCCGAGTAAAGGATGTAATAAATAAGCAAATTGAGATTTTTGATAGTACTACCATAAGTCTCTTTAAGGATATTTTAAAATGCGTTGGCCGACATGCTGAAAATGGAAAAAAGAAGGGCGGTATTAAAGTTCATACGGTTATTAATGTTGATGAAGGTGTTCCGAAATTAGTATGGTTCACAGAAGCAGCTAAACACGACCATATTTTGCTACATAAATTAAAAATGAACGCCAATATTATTTATGTATTTGATAAAGGATACAATGATTACAAGGCTTTCAAGCTATTTAGTGAAAATAAAACTGGCTTTGTAACACGTATAAAAGACAATGCCGTATATGAATCAATTAAGGAGAACAAGATAGAAGGACAGGTACATTCTGGTGTCCTACAAGATGAAATAATAAAAGTCACAGTTAAAGAAAAGTCTTCTGATTTAAAACCTATAGAAACCAAATTAAAGCTACGTAAGATTCGATTTTATGATCGAGTTTTAAAGCGAGAATTTGAGTTTTTAACCAACTTGTTTGAAATGAGACCAGATTTGGTGGCTGCTATTTACAAACTGCGTTGGCAGATTGAATTATTGTTTAAGCAATTGAAGCAAAACTTTCCGTTAAAATATTTTTTAAGCGACAATGAAAATGCTATCAAAATCCAGATATACTGCGCTCTTATAGCTAATTTATTAATGACAGTAATTCAAAAAACTTTGAAAAAATCATGGGCGTTTTCAAACCTAGTAAGCTTTTGTAAAATTCACCTGTTCAATTATATTCATTTGCTACTATTCTTAGAAAACCCAGATAAAGATTGGCAAAAACAGGAACCCGATGAATGGCAATATAGTTTGTTTTATGGGGCTTACTTTTGAAAACAGAAAAATAACTTTTGAAACTAATTGATAATCAATTTAATTTTGAAACAACAATCTCATTTCGTACTTTTATCGGACAACAATGATTAGTTTTATAGGATTTACACCTTTATAATTTCCCTATTTAAATGAGAAGGATTAATAAAATATAATTGTTAATGTATTCTAGAACTTATTTACTTAGCACCCTCCTACCCTTTGTACCCGTGTATAAATAATTTCACCATTTCATTTTATATAATCGCCTATAATTATTGGATTAGCATATTTTGGTGCGTGAGAGGTAACACGACTTCTTATCATTATTTTGTCGTTCACTTTCAAGCTATGCAATTGCTCCAATTCATTAGTGGCATCCTTACTAGGTGGCAATGACCCAAAAGCTAGAATATAATCCTCGCGGTCAATCTTAATCATCACTCCAAAACCTAATCTTGAGCCCGGAGGAAGAGAAAGTGAGGTTACTATAGCCTCTATATTGCTAGAATCCCTGATATACTTATTTAATTTAGCAGCACTGGCATACACCTTTTTACCTGCAGGAGACATTTGCCATTCTTTGTACATTTTACCTGCAAATGTAGCTTGCCATTCTTTCATTGCAGCTTCATTTTCAGCAGTAGTAAGAGTCTTAGGGAAAACCTTGTTAGCAGCTAAATGTTAGCAATTGGCGCTTCTTTTTTATCTAGTTGAAGGTTTATTGTTTGATGATTTTGTAGTTATGAAAACCTTTTTCAGTTTGAGCTTTTATTAAATACGTTCCATTCGAGTAGTTTGAAAGGTTAAACTGGCTTTCGCTTGTTTCTGCTATTAACTTACCTTGTAAATCGTAAACTTTTATATCATGAATAGTTTGATTTGGTATTTCAATTTGAACAAGGCCATTTGTTGGATTGGGGTATACCATCATATGTTTTTCGATAATTGTGCTTTCAGAGAATCCAACAGAGCTATTTATTAAAGTGGAAAGTAACTGAATGGAGAGTTGATTAGCCTGTCCAGGGAGTTGATTGATTAGAACACAAATGATAATTCCTGTTGCAGTGTCATATAACATAAATGAATTATATCCACCCCAGATAGTTCCACCGTGTTGCCATACTGTTCTGCCAATAATAGTTGCCTTACTAATTCCCATGCCATAATTACCAGACCCAACAAAAGTAGTGAGTTCATTAAATGATTTTGAATTTAAAACCTGTCCATTCATAAGCGCCTGATACCATTGAACCATTTCACCTGTTGTAGCGTACATAGCACCCGCAGCCCATGCTGCGCTATTAACAGAAGTTCTTGGAATAGCATTTTTGTCTACACCTGCCTGCCATGGGTGCGCCACTGGATATAAAATTGTTTCATAAACATCAAGAAAGGTGCTGTCGAGTTGAAGTGGCGTTAAAATACTATCTCGCAAAAGTTTACCATAACTTTGTTTGGTTGCACTTTCAGCTATCAAACCTGCAAGAAGATAATTTGTATTACAATAGTTCCAACTAGTGCCTGCAGAAAATAATGGTGTACCTGCCCATGCCATCATTTCTCTTGCAGTGAATACACGATTTGGATTAGCGAGCATTGAATCAGGATAGCCCGGAACACTTGTTACGTCTGCTAAGCCACTAGTGTGATTTAGCAGTTGTCTGATAGTGATATTTGAATCAATGTTATTAAATGTTGGGAGATATTGATGAAGAGAATCATCCAAATGGATAATATTATTCTCTGCTAATTTCAACAAAAGCACTCCTGTAAATAATTTTGTATTACTTGCTATTCCGAACAACATATCAGATGTAATAGGCGTGCCAGTATGTGAAATTCCTGTTACACCTTTCCACGCTCCTCTTCCCGGGAAAATAACACTGGCAGAAATCCCTTTTAGATTGTTTACAGTCCTAAAACTGTCAATATTATTTTGCAGTTTTTTTCCCAGAATAGGATCAAACGTCTGAGCATTTACAATAAACGTAAAACACAAAAGAGTTGCCAAAACGCTACATTTTTTTTTCATTTCATTTATTTCTTTACAGACGTTAGATGTTAATTATTCAGGATGGTTTAATCGTATCTGTTTTTTTAGCACAAGGGCTAATCGGGTCACGCAAGGGAGTTTCACCCTTACGTTCCCACGGTACCGTGCTTGAAAGTCTCCCTTCACCCCGCCTATGCGGGGGCTCTTCTAGTTACATCACGAATGTATTTAATCATTCTGAATTTACCAATAACTAGTTATTGGCTGTGATTTTACCTCATAATAATCAATCATCCCCGCTAGCTAGCGGGTTGTAAATTTTATTTGGTTAAACGTAAGCACCCGCTAAAGTACACCTTGTAATTTAGGATTCCAATTTTGTGGCAGTAAATCGTCGATGTTATTAGCTTTACGAGCAGGTAACTTTTGCAACA
>JBILJL010000285.1:0-3565 GCA_044377255.1 Bacteroidia bacterium | reverse complement strand
TAATTTAGTTTTTTAGTAAATTTCTATGATTTTTAAAACCAAAAAAGATTCTAAAAGTAAAAGAAGTTAATTCTAAAATTTCCTGTAATAAAAAAGCCCCTAAAAGGGGCTTTTAAATGTTGCGGAGGCAGGACTCGAACCTACGACCTTTGGGTTATGAGCCCAACGAGCTACCACTGCTCCACTCCGCGATATATCTTAATACGGTGGTATTTCTAAACAAGCAAATTGATTGATTTCTCTATCTTTTTGGGACTGCAAAGATAATGTTGTTTCTTTGCTGTGCAAATTAATTATTATAAAAATGTCGTTCCAATCTGGTTTTGTGTCTATTATAGGTAAGCCCAACGTGGGTAAATCAACCCTACTGAATGCCCTATTGGGCGAAAAGCTCTCCATTATTAGTGAGAAGGTGCAGACCACTCGCCACAGAATCAAGGGCATACTTAATAAACCAGAGTATCAAATTGTATTTTCAGATACGCCAGGAATCATTAATCCAAAGTATAAACTTCAAGGAAATATGATGAAGTTTGTAAATGAAAGTTTACAAGATGCCGATTTGGTGGTGTTTATGTGCGATTTTGATGTGAGAAACGAGGAAGAGGAATTGTTTGAAAGACTCAAATTGGTGAAAATGCCCATGATTTGTATCCTCAATAAAATTGATGGAGTTAATCAAGATCAATTGGATGCTAAGCTTGCATTTTGGAATGAAATGAAATTATTCAAGGAGATTATTCCAATTTCAGCCTTGAATAAATTCAATATAGATTCTTTGTTAAAAAGCATCATTACCTATTTGCCAGAAGGTGCACCTTTTTATGAGCAAGACCAATTAACAGATAAAAGCGAGCGCTTTGTTGCCTCAGAAATTATCAGGGAAAAAATCATGGTTCGCTACAAAGAAGAGATTCCTTATAGTGTTCAAGTTGAAATTGAATTGTTTAAAGAGGAAAAAGACATCATTCATATTCATGCCTTGATTTATGTGATGCGCGATAGTCAGAAGGTAATTATTATTGGCAAAGGAGGCGTAGCATTAAAGAATGTGGGCATTGCAGCCCGCAGAGATTTAGAACTCTTCTTCAAAAAGAAAATCTTCCTTAAAACCTTTGTAAAGGTTAAAGAAGATTGGCGCGATAACAGCAAAACCCTCCGTGAATTTGGCTACGAGGGAGAATAATCATCCCTAAATAAATCTCCATGTCTTCTCACCTCCACACCTCCACCATAAGCTTCGGCGACTAAAAGGTTGCCAAAAAAATTGTTGCTTCGTTACTTTGTAGTAAAAAATCCCCGGGCCTTTTCGAAACAAATTACATACAGCCAAAAGACTAATAACCAAAGACCAATGCCCAAAGACATTTTTTTTCTTTACCTTTGCGGGTTCATAAAGAAAAACAATGGGTAATATAGTAGCGATAGTAGGAAGGCCAAATGTAGGGAAATCAACTCTCTTCAATAGGTTGATGGGTGAATTTAAAGCCATTGTTGACGATTTTAGCGGGGTTACCCGCGATAGGCACTACGGAAAAGCCGAATGGCAAGATAAGGAGTATACCCTTATTGATACCGGAGGATACGTTCATAACAGTACCGATATTTTTGAGGTTGCCATTAGAAACCAAGTGAAGATTGCCGTTGAAGAGGCAGATGTGGTTTTGTTTATTGTTGATGTGCAAGTGGGCATCACCGATTTGGATTCGGCCTTTGCCAATTTATTGCGTAGGAGCAAAAAGCCAGTATTGGTGGTGGTAAACAAGTGCGATACTTTTGAAAAAGAGCATGATTCTTATGAATTCTATAGTATGGGATTCGATAAATTATTCTGTATCTCCTCCGGAAGCGGGAGCGGAACGGGTGAATTATTGGATGAAATTATTTCTTTGATCCCAGAAGAGGATTTAAAAATTACAGATGCGGAAGAGCAATTGCCCAAAATTGCAGTGGTAGGCAGGCCTAATGTAGGTAAATCTTCCTTTGTGAATGCCCTTTTGGGTGAGGATAGAAATATTGTGACAGATATTGCAGGTACCACTAGAGATACCATTAACTCACACTATAATTTTTATGGCAAAGAGTTCTTATTAGTGGACACTGCTGGTATAAGAAGGAAGAAAAAAGTAAACGAAGACATTGAATTCTATTCGGTGATGCGTTCGCTTAGGGCGCTTGAAAATTGCGATATTGCTATTCTGGTTCTAGATGCGCAACTTGGCTTGGATCAGCAAGACCTTAACCTAGTGGCTTTGGCCATTAAAAATGGTAAAGGCTTGGTAATATTGGTAAACAAATGGGATTTGATGTCGAAAGAAACCAATACGGCTAGGAATTTTGAAATGGAAATCAAAGAGAAATTGAAACCATTTGATGATGTTCCTATTATTTTTACTTCAGCTATTGATAAACAGAGAATTCACAAGGCAGTAGAGGTAACCATGCAGGTTTATGAAAACCGTACCAGGAGAATTACCACTTCCAAATTGAACGAATTCATTGAAAAGATAATGGATGCCTATCCTCCACCTTCTAATAAAGGTAAGTTCGTGAAAGTGAAATATGTAACCCAGTTGCCAGGTAGAAGCCCCAAATTTGTGTTTTTCTGTAATTTGCCGCAATATGTACCAGATAGTTACAAAAGGTATTTAGAGAACAAAATGCGCGAAGAATATGACTTTAAGGGAGTTCCAATGACAATTTATTTCAGAAAAAAATAAAAATACTTGCAAAAGTGAAATATCCCTATACCTTTGCACTGATTTCAGAAACAATATAAAACCAAGTAAAATGAAAAAAGTATTATCAATCGTTGCTGCAACTGCTATGATGGCTATCGTAGCTTGTGGTCCTTCTGCTGAAGACAAAAAGAAAGCTGAAGAAAAAAGAATTCAAGATTCTATCGAAGCTTCTCAGCGTAATGCTGATTCTTTAGCTGCTTTAGAAGCTTCTATGTTACCTACTGATTCAGTTGCTACTGATTCAATGGTTGCTACTGAAGCTGCTCACTAATCTCTAGTGGACAGAATCAATTAAAAAAGAATCCCATTCCGTTTATTCGGGGTAGGATTCTTTTTTTTATTTACATTTTCGCAAAAAATATTTGCCATCCCAAAAAATAAACCTATTTTCGCAGTCCTAAAATTTAAAGGCAATGGCTCAACCAACATTTAACCCATCGATAAAAAAGCGCAAAAACAAACATGGTTTTCGCGAAAGAATGGCTAGCGCATCTGGCAGAAAAGTAATCAAAGCTCGTAGAGCTCATGGTCGCAAAAAACTAACTGTTTCAGACGAGAAGCGTCACAAACATTAATTAAACTGATAGTAGTAAGTATTAGGTAGTAGTTTCCTGCTAACTATTGATGCTACCTCTTTTTACTTAATTAACATATTGAATCCCGCTTTGGCGGGATTTTTTTATATGTGGCCATTCGGTTTGAACACTACCTTTGTATATAGAAAAAACCACATGAGCAAATTAGGCTTACAAAAAACAGAAAGGGTTCGCTCCCAAAAAGTAATTGATACTTTGTTTGGCAAAACCAGCAAGGCCTTTATGGCT
>JBILJL010000284.1:0-3570 GCA_044377255.1 Bacteroidia bacterium | reverse complement strand
TTGTTGTGGTCTTCTTCAACTTTTTTAACCTCTGCAGGTTTAAATACTATTCCAGTTAATCCGCCAATTCCAATTACAGGAACTTTCTTTGTTGGAGTTATCCAAACCGGCACTGTGAATGCAGCATTTTCTTTTCAATCTGAAGCACCAATAAGAGGCCAAACTTTTTATTATACTTCACCAACAGGCTCAACTACATGGAACGATTTTTTATCGACCAACTCTAATTTTAGGTTCATGATTGAGCCTCGTTTGCAAATGGCCAATGATATTGGTGCTACAGAAATAGTAAATCCTTGTAGTTCTTTCCCAATAGGTCAAGGTAGCATTATTCCTAATGGTACCCTTTACAATTATGGTTCAAATACGCAATTTAGTACTAAGGTTCGAGCAAGAATTTTTGATGCAAATAACACTGTGGTTTACAATGATAGCGCAGTGGTTCCTTTATTTTTACCCGCTACAACCAACAATGTAACGTTTACAAACTCTTTTAACCCAACAATTGCCGGGGCTTATACCATAAAAATGTGGACAGAATTAAGTGGTGATGGTGACCGTAATAACGATACTGCCTCTAAAATTATTAATGTGCAGTCAATTGTAACAGGAACAAGCGCTGGAAGCAGACTTCAATTGGATGGAGTGGATGACTTTATTACTATTCCAAACTCACCAACCACCACACCAGTAGCTAACTTTACAATTGAAACATGGGTACGCCCTTCGAGTTTAATATCTATTGGAAGCTTGTATTCAAAAGATTCAACCACGAGCGACACTTCATTTTCTATTACCTTAAGTGGCTTAACCCCTCAACTAACAGTTAAAACAACCAATTCTTATGTAAACTTATTAAGCACTATTAGTGCCAAACAATTATCGTGGACCCATATTGCTGCAACTTACGATGGCACCAATTTAAGGCTATATGTAAATGGCGAATTAGGCATTGATACCATTATTTCAGGAAATATTGTTTGCAAAAATGGGCCAACTTATATTGGTAGAAGAGCAGGTTCCACAATCGCTTTAAATGCCGGGATTGAAAATTTTGTTTTCTGGAACACTGTTAGAACACAAAATCAAATTCAATTGAATTTACATAAAAAATTAGTCCCATTGAGCAATGCAAATGTTACCTGCTATTTGCAATACGATGAAGGTGCAAATTCGGTTCCTTTGGCAGATGCATCTGGTAATTGTAATGCTGCAACTATGAATAATTTAGATCCTGCTGTTTCTTGGTTTATCAGTTCCTTGCCATTAGATACCTTACTAGGTACCAAGGTTGTTTTTAACAATAGTTCTATGCAAAGTTTTGCAGGTAAAAATCTAAGTTTAGGATTCAGCAATTTTAGTGGAACACATGAGGTAGTTGCCCATTATATCAGAGAATCACCACTTGGATTTTTACCAGATACCGTTATCAGCACTTCTCCTAAAACATCCCATAACCGTTATTGGATTTTATACAAATATGGCAATGCAACTTATGACAGCTGTCTGGCATTGTTTACAGTGCCAACCGGAAATATTGGAGCTTCTGCTATCGCCTCTAATTTTCATTTAGGGGTACGTGATAATGGAGCTTCTGGATTATGGACTTTAGCAAGAAATCCTGCAGATAGTGTAAATATTAGTGCACAAACCATCAGATTTTGGTTACCTGCCAGCAATACATTCACAAGACAATATGGAATAGCAAGTGAAGGTTTAAATAATCCATTGCCGGTAACCTATGCTTATTTCAAAGGAGATAAAACAACTACAGGGGTTCAGTTAAATTGGGCAACTGCAAGCGAATTAAATGCTTCACATTTTGTGGTTGAAAGAAGTTTTGATGGAATCAATTTTGAAGCAATTGCCAAAGTTAAAGCGAATGGAAATAGCAATAAAACAATACAGTATGCGTATTTAGATGAAAAGGCTTTTGGTTCAGGAAAATCAATTATTTATTACCGTTTGAACCAAATTGATATAGATGGTGCAAATGAAAATTCACCTGTAATCATCATCAATCTAGAGGATGATAAAGATATTGTAGTACAAACCATACAACCAAATCCATTTGCCAATGACTTAAGCTTAACTTACATTTCTAATAAAGAAGTAAGTTTAAAAATTGAGTTGATTAATTTAAATGGACAAACTTTGGTAAGCAAACAAATTAGAACTGAAGCGGGAGTTCAAAGAATTAATTTGGATGAAGCAATGAATATTCCTGGAGGTTTATATTTCATGAAATTGGAATACAACGGACATTCAGAAATTCATAAAATTGTGAAATTGAAAAACTAGGATAAACTAACTATTCTACAAAGAGCCGGCCTTAAAAAGTCGGCTCTTTTTTTGTTTTTTTGATTTTTAAAATTTGTTTTAATTCTGTTGAATGCAAAATAAAGCTTCAATTGCTATGTATATTATTTAGATTTAGTACAAATAAATATAATTTATAGTTAAATTTGTACCTTCTTAATAACAATAATATATGTCAGAATCGGAAATAGGCATTATAGATCAAGTAGTTAGCCAAGAATACAAGTATGGATTCTCTACTGATATAGAAATGGATACTGCCCCAATGGGCTTAAGCGAGGATACTGTTCGATTTATTTCTGCCAAAAAGAATGAACCAGAATGGATGTTAGAATGGCGTTTAAAAGCCTATAAAAAGTGGCTTACCATGGAAGAACCCAAATGGCAGAATTTTAATTATCCTACGGTTGATTACCAGAAGGTAATTTTTTATGCTGCACCAAAGCAAAAAATTACGCTTGATAGCCTTGATCAAGTTGATCCAGAATTGTTGAAAACATTCGAAAAATTGGGAATTAGTTTGCAAGAACAAAAGCGCCTTACTGGTGTTGCCGTTGATGCTGTTTTTGATTCTGTTTCAATAGCCACCACATTTAAAGAGCAATTAAAAGAAAAGGGAGTTATTTTTTGTGCTATTTCTGAGGCAGTTCATGAGCATCCAGAATTGGTAAAAAAATATTTGGGTTCGGTGGTGCCAGCAACCGATAATTATTTTGCAGCCTTAAATAGCGCTGTATTCTCTGATGGTTCATTTGTGTACATTCCAAAAGGGGTTCGTTGTCCAATGGAATTATCTACCTATTTCCGCATCAACGCAGAAAACACAGGGCAATTTGAGCGCACATTGATTATTGCCGATGATGAAAGTTATGTGAGCTACTTAGAAGGATGCACCGCTCCAATGCGTGATGAACATCAATTACATGCCGCGGTAGTAGAACTGGTAGCCATGGAAAAGGCTGAAATAAAATATTCAACGGTTCAAAACTGGTACCCTGGAGATAAAGAAGGAAAAGGCGGAATTTACAACTTTGTTACAAAAAGAGGAAGCTGTGAAGGTGCCCATTCAAAAATTAGCTGGACACAAGTTGAAACTGGTTCGGCCATTACTTGGAAATATCCTAGCTGTATTCTAAAAGGTGATTATAGTACAGGCGAGTTTTTCTCCGTAGCAGTAACCAATAATGCACAAGTTGCTGATACAGGCACAAAAATGATTCATATTGGTAAAAATACCAAAAGTAGAATTGT
>JBILJL010000283.1:0-3603 GCA_044377255.1 Bacteroidia bacterium | reverse complement strand
TTTAGCGATGGTGTCCACCTCTTCCCTTTCCGAACAGAGTAGTTAAGCCCATCAGCGCAGATGATACTTGGGTAATACCTGGGAAAGTATGTCGTTGCCAGATTCTTAAAACCTCCAATTCCGATCAATCGGAATTTGGAGGTTTTTTTTTGCTACTTTTTTACTACAAAGATACTAAGTAACGATTTTTTTTTCGACAGGCTCGCTTATGCGCCGATTTTTTTTAATTAAACAATAACATTTTAAATATTTTTTATTTTTTAATACTTGCTTTGTTGGTAGTTTAAATTAAATTCTTTTAGAAAAGCTAAACTATTTGGTAGGATTGCTTATTTTAATATTTTATTTATTTTTGCCATAAACCATCTAATATTTATGAAACTAAAATTTATTTTATCATCCCTTTTTTATTTGTCTATAAATAGCCTAATTTATGCACAAACAATACCTTCCTTTATTGATACTAGTGGTTTAGTAGCCTGGTATTCTTTTAACGGTAATGCCAACGATATTAGTGGTAAAGGAAATAATGGAACTATTTTAGGTGGTGCTACTTTTCAAAATGATAGATTTGGACAGGCTAATCAAGCAATTCTCTTGGATGGAGTAAATGATTATGTTTCTATTCCACGAAATAGTTCAATAGAGCCAACTAACGCATTAACTATTAATGCTTGGATCACACCAACAAGAATGTCCAATGCAGGTTGGAGGACTTTAATTTCTAAAGGGATTACTCCAGGTGTTGATCCCTTCGTTAGCTTTTCAATTCAAACTACAAATACATCCCCAATAAATAACAAATGGCAGTTCAATTTATCTAATGGAAATGCAGGTAGTTTAAAATCATTACTTGCTACTAAGGCAATGCCTGATAAAGATACTTTGATGATTACCGCTGTTTTAGGAAGCGGATTGATGAAATTATATGTCAATGGACAATTAGATACTTCAATCGCTTTTGCAGGAAATGTTGGATATACGAGCCAAAACCTCTTAATTGGATATAATTTGAATGGCGCAAATGAATATTATAAAGGTAGTATTGATGAGCTTGGAATTTGGAATAAAGCGTTAACTACTGATCAAATAGTTAAAATTTATACTAATGGAGGTTGTACTCCTAAATTTTCAATAAGTGCATCTAAGCCTCTTTATGAGTTAAATGAAAAGGCTGTAATTAATGCTGAATTGTTGATTAATAGAAATTACCAATGGCAGACAAATCCTGTTAATCTTGGTTGGGTTAATATTTCATCTAATGTTAGTTATTCTGGCGCACAAACCAATGTTTTGTCAGTTGAAAAGATAGCTGCTAGTCACCATAACTTACCTGTTAGATTAATTGCAAAAAATCAATTTTGTAATGATACCTCAATCGTAAAAGATTTGCTTGTTCGTTATTGTTTACCAGATACTTTTTATGTTCTTGGTAATGCCAATAATGACACCTTATTTATTAGTATTTTATCAAGTATTTCACCAGTTGAAAAGCTCGTGAATAGGGTTAAAGTTTATCCAAATCCAGCAAATACAGAACTTAATTTTAAGCTAGAACAACCAGGTATTTATAAGGCAGAATTAACAGGTATAACGGGTAGTTTTACTATTAATACTTCAGGCAGTTCAATTGATATTAGTACTTTGCCAGCAGGTGTTTATATATTAAGGATTTTTGATACCAAGGATAGGTTAATAAGTTCCAATAAAATTGCAATAATTAGGTAACTAAGTTGATGCCTACCCGCGTTTCATGATGAATGGCATCAATACTTGATTGAAGTTGTTTTCTACAACTACTTCATTGTAATCAATTTTGTATTGAAGACATTTTAGTTTTAATGCTTCTTGGTGTTTGTGGTAGTTTTCTAGGTACATTTCTTTCACAGCATTTGGATGAAGCTTGAGTTCTTCGCCGGTTTCACTGTCTTTAAAAATATATGGGCGATGTCCGAAATCAAATTCTGTTTCTTCGTTTTTGTCATGTACATCAAAAATGATTACTTCGTGTTTGTTGTATTTTAGGTGTTGCAATGCTGCAAATAAATCTTCATTGCCGCTTTGAAACATATCGCTGAAAATGATGATGAATGATCGTTTATGCAAACCTTCCGCCAAGTGATGCAGGGTTTTGCTAATTTCACTGCGCTTGCCTATAATGGGTTCAGACAAACAGCTTTGAAGCTTGGAGAATAATAGCTTTTGATGGGTAGGGCCTAATTTGGATGCGCTGTGAAACCACAAGGTATCATTGAAAAGTGATATACCAGATGCATCTCTTTGCTTTTTCATTAATTGAATTAAGGAGGCTGCGGCAATAACACTGAATCTGATTTTGTTTAAACCTTTCTCAGGGAAATACATAGACCCAGAAGTATCTATTACAATTTGGCACCTGAGGTTGGTTTCTTCCTCATAACGCTTTACAAATAACTTATCAGTTCGGGCAAATAATTTCCAATCAATGTTTTTGGTACTCTCGCCACTATTATATTGCCTGTGCTCCGCAAACTCAACAGAGAAGCCATGGTACGGACTTTTATGCAAGCCAGTTAGGAAGCCCTCAACCACCTGTTTTGCTAATAACTCCAAATTGGATATTTGTAATAAATCAGTTTCGGTTATCTTATTATTAGCCATTTATTTATTGTTTTGGGTCAGGCCAACTATTTGCAAATTTGCTATTTCGCCCACGAGGTTTTCATTTGTTTGAATGCGTAAAATCAATTTAGCATCATCAAAATTTGGCGGCACTTCTGCATAAAAACTATAACTATTAAACTGGTCTTTTATTGCCATAGGATAGGTGAGGCGCACTTTGTTTGTTTTTATTTGATCACCTAAATGTAATTCGCAAATTAAATATCCACCACCCATTCCGGGGCTAGTTTTTATATTGGCATTTATTTTTAAATAATCTACTCCCTTTAATTTTGGTTCAGACTGATAAAGAATATTGCTGCTATCTTTGGTTAGCGTATAGGTTTGTAGCGTGTCGTTTTTTAGTATAACGCATTCAACAAAATCTTCTTCGTTCGCAATCCAATCTTGGTTATCGAGTAAACTCTTTTGCAAAGGTGTTGGATTTGGATTTAAATATATTTCACTATAATACATGCGATTCATATCATAATAATGCAGGGTAGTGGTATTGTATTGTTGTAATTGAAATAGGTTCACACCAATTAAATAGGCACTAATAATTGCAAATATTATTCGGTTTGAACCAAGCCAATAGCGCTGCAAAAATGCGCCCAAGGCCAATGCAAATACAGGATAACTTTGCATTAAAGCCCGGGTGGTATAACTGCCACCATATTTCCAATCACTCCATGAAATGATGATCCAAATATTGAGCAAGCAAAACCACAGCAATGATTTTTTGAAAGGATAACTCTTGATAAAAAATAGTCCTATTACAAAGAAAATAGTAACAGGTGTATAAATGAACCAACCTTTTTCGAAGCCAAATAATACGCGGAAGAATGGGGTCAAGAATCGCCAGGCACTGCCCACATCATAAATGAAAAAACCTGTAACATATTGCCAATAGATGAGTTGCGGCAGTATGCCAATTATCCCGCCAAATGCCGCTAAATAAAT
>JBILJL010000030.1:0-14152 GCA_044377255.1 Bacteroidia bacterium | reverse complement strand
TCGATAAAAATTTCAAACGAAATATTTCAACTTGCTCGTTTTGCTTAATTTCAAACGATTCAACTTGCTCTATAAATTTTTCTAACTGTTCTTTCATTTCTCTCGTTTTTCTGGAATCAAAGGTAATTCATCCGCATAGTCTCTTGCAAGAGTTTTCAACCAACACAATGTATTATTCTTTAATATATCTTTTAATTTGTTTTATTAGTAAGCATGTGAATAGCGTGGAAAATATTTTTTTCAACCTATTGTTAATACACTTATTAGAATTACTTAACAATTAATTAACGCTATATATATTAGATTTCCAATGATTTAATTAAAATATCTACATAAGTAAATATAGGTTTACACACTACTTTGGGGATAATAAGGTTTACCTATTTATGTTAACCTAAGGTGTAAAAAGTCGCTCTAACTATAACGCTATGCACAATGCGACATTTTACTAAAGTTCTATACAAGCTAAATAGGGTTTATCAACTATTTTATTAACAGAATTTTAAAATTGTTGCAATAGCTAAGGTGATTAAAATATCTGATATTTAATTAGTTATAATTTTATTTAAATCTATAGTTTGTTCAACATCCCAATAAGCTTTTATAATAATTACTTGGTTATGGTAGAATACCTTTTCAGGTTGTATCCTTTTTTGAAGATTACCCCTATCCCAAACACCATTTTTATTGAGGTCTTCAATAAGTTTTAATTTATAATTACCCGGCTTTAAATCATTAAATTCCATTGTAGGACTAAGTTTTGTAGCGTTTTCTATAATTACTTTTTCTTCTGGACTATCCTCTACTATTTGGAAAATCAATGGTATTGCTGGAATATTTGTGAT
The DNA here is from genome assembly GCA_044377255.1 of Bacteroidia bacterium. Taxonomy (GTDB): domain Bacteria; phylum Bacteroidota; class Bacteroidia; order UKL13-3; family UKL13-3; genus B1. Next base: position 13,307 of record JBILJL010000030.1, on the reverse strand, counting down.
ACTTAGTAAAAGGTTTCCGAAGTTCTTTGTATTTGGCTTTATAATTGACGTAGAGGTTACTTTGTTATATTTACCATATATATTTTTTAAGGCCGAATCAGCTATACTAAAATTATAATTTATACCCTCCTGAAATGGATAATATAATACCCATTCAAAGTTAGAAATTTCAGTAAAATATTTTGGTTTTAGTACAATAGAATCTTGTTTTAAAACAAGTTGATCAACAGTAAATTTTTCAATAGGTAAATTTGATTTTATATGGATGCTATCATTTGGTTTACTGAGTTCATCAATAGTTAAAATAAAGTCCTTAAATTTACTTTTATTTTTAGTTCTTATCGCTGAAATGATTGTGGTATCTGCGTACTTTACTTCAAATGAAACCAATGTAGTATCTAAAACTTTTGGTAGATAAATATTAATTGTGTCTATATTATCTTTTCCCTTGCTTAAATTAGTGTAATAATCTTTTATTTCAACAGGTTTTATTGTAATGTCTTTTGGCCTATAAACGCAAAATTGATATATGCCCTTATACCTACTTAAGCTATCTATAATTGTATTGTCATCCTTTATAAAAGGTTCAAATAATTTAATTTTTAACTTATCAGTCTCTTCTATTGCTATTATTGGGTTAGCTTCAAATGCGACTATTTCGTTTTTTTGGTATTTACTATCTGCATTTGCGTCTTTAAACGCCAATAAAATGAATGTATCATTTGGTAAATTCTGTATATTAAAATCACCAGTTTCTTTACTTTTACCGAAATATGCAGGGTAATTTTTATATAGGGTTGTATCATTGAAATTAGTCTTTTTGTACAAGCCAATTAATATATCTTTTTCTGGTCTATTATTAAATGCATAACTTACAATTCCACTTACAGTATTTGAATCTAAGATACTACCAGTAGAAAAAACATAGGAATAATCGGATAGCATGTTTCCTTCATTCACATCCACTATACTGTTTCCAAAATTGATTGTGTAGGTTGTGTTTTTCTCTGGTTTGCCAACCAAAAACTCTATTAAAATGGTATTTCCAAGCGCCTCAATCTTTGGTTTTTCTTTTAATAATGGCGAAATGACTATTTGAGATGGATCTTTTATCTGAATGTTTTCATCAAGCTTTAGCGTAATTTTAGTCTGATTAAAATTTATCGATCTATTTTTTGGTTTTTCACCAGTAACCTTTGGAGCCACCGTATCCTTTTTTCCTCCTGTTGGTGATACCTGTTGGGCACAACCAAATAAAAGTAACAGGTAAATAAAGATAAAATTGTTAAGATTGAGGTTCGGCATGTTTAACTATAAACATTATGGATGAGTAATTACCTGAAAACCATGAAATTATATTAGATATAGTGCCAATAATCCCTCCTCTAATAAAACCCAATTTGTGTTTTTGATGGTATTCACTGCGCATTGATATATAGGGGCCATCGAATAGCATTCCTTTTTGCTCCACCACCTCAAACCCATATTTTTTCATCAATAATTTAAGGCTGTTTGAATTAAAATGATAAAGGTGACGTGGAACATCATATCCGTCCCAAAATGCTTTATAGTGCTTTGAATCCATCGAATTTGAAATAGGTACCGCAATAAACATGGTTCCATGAGGTTTTAAGATGCGCTTTAACAACCGCATCCTTTCGTCTAATTTGTGTACATGTTCCATTACATGCCATTGGGTGATTATATCGAAAGAATGATCAGCAATCATATTTAACTTATCTTCATTGATTACCTCAATATTGAATTCTTTTTTAACATAATCAATTGCCTCTTCTGATATATCGGCTCCAAGCGCATCGAAAGCACCATCTTTTTTGGTTCCGTTTAAAAAGTAGCCCAAGCCACAGCCCAAATCCAAAAGGTTACCCTGTTGATGGTACTTCTTAATGGTTTTTAATTTGCTACCAATGCTATAATTTCTTACCCAATCATATATTTTGTAAGTTACTCCCAGCTCCGACTTATCGGTACCGGCATGGGAAATATATTTATCCGATTGGTAATATCGACCTATCTCTGTTTCATTAGGGCGGGGATTTGTAAACTGTAAGTGACAATTATTACACGCCATTACAGTGAAATTTTCACCACTGGCCACATAATCCTTACAATCAAATAGAGGAGTAAAAAAGGTCTCCTTGCATACTGGGCATTGTTCTAATTTTTCCACTTGGCAAAATAAAGGAATTATCTGCCTAAATGCACCATAAGAATTGAAACATCTGAAGGAGATATTCCACTTATTCTTGAAGCTTGTCCCAATGTTTTGGGTCTCTGCTTGTTTAATTTTTCCCGAGCCTCTAATGAAATCGATTTTACAGATTGATAGTTGAAGTCATCATGAATCACAAAATCTTCTAATCGATTCATCTTTTCGACCAGCATTTGTTCCTTTTCTAAATAGCCCTCATATTTCATTAATATTTCTGCCTGCATTAATGTATCTGTATGATAATTTTCTGTAAAATCAGAAATGAACGGAACCCCTTTTATCATTAAATCAATATTTAACTGAGGCCTGCTCAGTATTTGAATCAGTTTATAGTTTTGGTTTATTGGACTAGTTTCGAGCTCTTCTAACAATGGATTTACATCCTTAGGAATGATTGATGTTTTTGTAAAATAATCTATAATCTTTGAAGTATCGCTAATTTTCTTCTCCACTTGTGCCAAGCTTTCATCACTAGCCAAGCCAATTTTATGCGATTTTTCGGTAAGCCTTATGTCTCCGTTATCTTGTCTAAGCATTAGCCTATACTCAGCCCTAGAGGTAAACATTCTATAGGGTTCATCTGTGCCCTTGTTTACCAAATCATCTATTAATACGCCAATGTATGCGTCTGATCTCGACAATACGAATGGATGCTTTTCATTGATTTTTAGGTGTGCATTGATACCGGCCATCAATCCTTGGCAAGCCGCCTCCTCATATCCAGTTGTGCCATTAATCTGTCCAGCAAAGTATAGGTTTTCAATCTTATGTGTTTCTAGGGTTAGGTTCAGTTGTGTAGGTGGAAAGTAATCATATTCTATGGCGTAACCTGGTCTAAAGATTTTTACATTTTCAAATCCAGGAATTAGTTTCATAGCTTTAAATTGAATTTCTTCAGGTAGGGAAGTAGAGAAACCATTGATATACATTTCAACAGTATTCCACCCTTCTGGCTCTACAAATATTTGATGCCTATTTCTCTCAGCAAATCTGTTTATTTTATCTTCAATAGACGGGCAATATCTTGGGCCTAAACCTTGTATCCTCCCGGCATACATTGGAGAATCATCGAAGCCGGTTCTTAATACGTCATGCACATCTTGGTTGGTATAGGCTATCCAACAGCATCGTTGATTCTGAACCGCTTTGGTTTTATCGGAATAGGAGAATTTTTCCGGGCTTTCATCACCCTCTTGTACCTCCATTTTGGTATAATCCAAACTTCTACCATCTACTCTTGGTGGTGTGCCTGTTTTCATTCTACCAGCTTCGAACCCCAATTGTAGTAATTGTTCAGTAATACCCTTGGCAGCTTTTTCTCCAATTCTTCCTCCTCCAAACTGCTTTTTACCAATATGAATAATTCCATTTAAAAAGGTACCACTTGTTAATATCACAGATTTAGACCTTATTTCTTGACCCATTCCTGTTATGACACCGCAAAGTTTATTGTTCTCAACCAGCAGCCCACTTACCATGTCTTGCCAGAAATCAACATTGGGAGTTTCCTCTAGCATTTCTCTCCAGTATTGACTAAATAGCATCCTGTCGTTTTGTGCCCTGGGGCTCCACATAGCTGGCCCCTTCGACCTATTGAGCATTCTGAATTGAATGGTCGATTTATCGGAAACTATTCCAGAGTATCCGCCTATGGCATCTATTTCTCTCACAATCTGTCCTTTGGCAATTCCCCCCATTGCCGGATTACAACTCATTTGGGCAACCTTATTCATATCCATGGTTATCAGTAATACCGAAGACCCAAGGTTTGCGGCCGCCGCCGCCGCTTCACAACCTGCGTGCCCAGCCCCAACAACAACAATATCGTATTCTTTAAATATGCTCATCTGAATTTTAACTCTCTCCTGTTATTTTGTTACAAAGTTAATGCGCCTCTTAACAAGGAACAAATTTTACCTTAAATATGTTAATTATTAATTAGTTAGGATGTGGTTTCACGTGGAACATGGTTTTGTATTAAGGCCAAGCATTCATCTTCTTTTGCCCTCATCTCAATTTTTCCACCATTTGTTTTGTCATCATAACCCATTAGGTGAAGAAGGCCGTGTGCCATAACCCTTTTCAACTCAAGGTTAGGGCTTACCTTCATTTGTTTAGCATTATCCTTTACCCTGTCTATACTTATGTATATGTCACCATCAATAAGGTTCCCCATATCAGAAAGGTCGAATGTAATGATGTCGGTTAAATAATCATGATTGAGGTGCTCTCTATTTATTTCTAGTAGGTAATCATCATTACAAAAAGTATATGATAAACTCATTATTGTGAACCCCTCCTTTACCGCAATATCCTTCAACCAAGCTGTGGTTTCTGTTTTGTTTAGCCTTGGCCTTTTCTTAATGCTATTGAAATAGATGTTATCTAAGAATTGTAATGTTTCCACTTAAATTAATTTTATCTTTTCCTTGACTAATTTGTGCAGTGAAGAAATATACGTCCCCGCTCAAGATTTCACCCATGTTGTTTCTGCCATCCCAACCACTTGAGATATCATCCTTATTGTATTCTAATCCGCCCCATCTGTTATAAATTTGAATAGAACTTTGAAGTAAATCTATTCCCTCACCTATAAATGTAAATATTTTATTATTTCCATTAATAGAAATTGCATTGGGAAAATAGATTCTGCCAGTTTTAATATAGCAAACGGTATTACTCTTGCTACTTCCAATCCCACTAGATTCATTTGCTACAATATAGTAACAAGCAACAGCCAATGTTTGTTTCGGATCTGTAAACAAGGTATCTATCGCCGTACTTGTAATTGCCATAAAATTACTAGCCTCAGATACGGTATTACCTGAAGATCTGTATATTGTATAATTTTTCACCCCATTGTTCCACGTGGAATACCTCTGCCAATTCAGGAGTAGATCGTCTGTATTTTCACTTAGCCTTAATACAACGTTGTTCGAAATTTTACTTGTATCGGTTACAATGCCACACATATTCTTGCTCAATAAGTAATAATTATGAGTATTGATGTTTGAAACAGAAGCGTCCTCGTATAGGTCTTCTACCCCACTAAATGTGTGAACGAATACTGGTGAGGAGATTGAGTTGCTTCTAAAAAGATCGATTGTAGAGTAATTTGATACAGCATTTCTTTTGATTTGTAACTCCAATTTATCGTTGTCATTATTGGTGATTTGTACAATCTCTGTATTTATTGGATTAGTAGATGTACCCATTATAAATCTTTCGCTTCCATTGGAACTTGAACTTACTATTTTACTGCCATTTTTAAATGCCCGCACAAAATATTCGTAAGATGTTTTCGAAAGTAAGTTTTTATCTTGGTATTGTAATGTTGATCCGCCCACAGAATCTATAAGGCTGTATATACCCAATGATTCTTTTCTATATATGTAATATGATCTAACACCCCACCCTATATAATCGCTCCATTTGATATTTACAGAATTGATACATGTGTCATTTGTACCTGTTAAATATATAGTTTGGTGTTTGTAATTACCGTAATCTTTCCTGTTATCGCAGCTATCAGAGCTTGTTATATCATAGCTAAGTGATTTCGTTTTGGGATTAATTGGGGTCAAGTCTGTATAAAATGTATCTCTATAATTTTCAATCAATCTCGGGTCAGCCCTATCATAATTATATAAGTAATATGAACTGAAATCTGGGGTTTTATTTGAAGCCCAACCAAGGTAAACCACATTCAATATGGGGTCAACACTTACAGAATCTAGTATTGTTGAATCTGGTTTTTGATCGTCGATTTTTAGGGTATCCGAAAACCTTGTAATGGTATCTTTACCACACTTTATTTTATATTCAATAAAATACTCCCAATCCTTTACACTTGGAACATTTGAATTTAAATGTATATAGTTTTTGTTAGTAGTAACAATGCCAGAGTCTATGCCATAAAAAGGGAATGAAGATGCATCCCTCCCATTGATTTTAATGGTGTTCATTAGTAAACAGGTGTCGGCGTTAATTTGCCAAAATAATTGATTGTTATTTCCCCCATTACAAACTCTTATGAAGTTTATTTTTTGCCCAAAAGCAAATTGAGACAAGACAAGTATGAATGATATTAATATTATTCTTTTCACTTTTTACCAACTACCAATTCAACGATGTTTTCTTCTCCTAAGTATTTATTGGCTAATTCTTGTAAATCTGAAGCACTGGTATTGTATAAAACAGAAACAAAGTCTGGGTAATAGCTATTAGGCAACTGATAATCTATCATTATCTTTAGTCTATCTGCCAATGAAAACGGACCGTCTAAACTTCTTAGAAATGATCCTAGGTAATAATTTCTGGCCGTTTCTAATTCTGTTTTTGGAATTTTGTGTTCCCTAATTACAGCCATCTCTTTGTATATTTCTGCTAAACCACTTTCTCTGTTTTTGGTATTAATATCTGAATCAATATACCAGGTTGCTGCCTCTTTATAGGGCTCTAGAACAGAGTAAATCCCATAGGTTAGTCCTTTGTCTTCCCTAATATTTTTCATCAGTCGCGATCCAAAATAGCCGCCAAATATTAGGTTCAAAAATTGCAAACGCCTAAAATCTTCATGAGTTCTTCCTATGCTTAGCTTTCCAATTCTGATGGCAGATTGAACCGAATCATTTTTTTCAATGAAAATTTTGCCCGTTTGAGAAACAATTTCTAAATGATTTCTTGTGTCTGATGGTGCAATAAAGTCAATTTTTGAAACCAAATCATCGATCTGACCCAAAGCTTTTTCACTATAATTACCAGAAAGCATCAAGTATTTTAAACCATTTTTATAGTGGTTTTGATGGAAGGAAACCAAGCTGTCTCTGTTTGTTTTTTCAAGATCTTCCTTGCTCGAAAAAGACGCATAAGGATGCTTGTCGCCGAATAGATTTTTATAATAATGCTTTCGGCACAGGTAGCTGTTCTTTTTTTCATTTACCAAAAGCTTTTGTATGCTATTTTTTTTCTGAATATCCAGTTCCTTTTCCGGAAACACAGATTCTGTGATTGCCTCTAAAAATAAAGGCAGGCAGTTTTCAAGGTGTTTTTCTAGACAATATAAAGTGGCAACTGCATCATCAGGGTTGCTACGTGTTTGGAAATAAGAACCATAATAATCCAATGATTCTGCCAAGTTTAAAGCACTTCTGTTTTTAGTTCCTTCACTGAGCATGCTTGCTGCAAAAGCGGATTCTGCAATTTTTAATTGCCTAATTAATCCCGCATCAAATATAAAGTCTAGTCTAATTACAGGCTGAGAACCCGCTCGCAAAGAGTATATTCTAAACCCATTTTTGGTTTGCAGGATTTCATAATCGGGAAAATGTAAGCTTTCAATCAAATGAAACTCAGGGGCTATTTTTCTGTTAATACTCATTTTTTTGCGTGGTAATAAAGGGTTGAACAATTTTGCTCTTGGAACATGTTTTTAGCCACTTTCATGAGCGATTCTGGCGTAACTGAAAGGTAATGGGCTATTTCATTGTCAACAAGTGTTATGTCGCCTAAAAACTCCGCAAATGCCAATTTCATCGCCCTGTTTAATACGCTCATGTCGCCAAACAAAACATTGGTTTCTGTTTTGTTCTGTACCTTAGTAAATTCATTGAGGTTTACCGGGTTGTTTTTTATGAATTCAAGTTCTTCAAGAATTGCCGCCTCAGCAGTTTCAAAAGAAACACCCTTCATCAATTTCCCCTCAATTAAAAACAAACCAGGATCAGCATCGCCAGTAATGTAGGTATCTAATTCGCTAAAAAGCCTTTTTTCCTTTACGAGTTTATTGAAAAATCTGGCCGACTTTCCTGCACCAAGGATATCAGATAAAAGGTCACAATCATAATAATCCGAATCTTGCCTCCCCCCCATGTGATAGGCCATTACAATCAAATCTAGTGGAACATCATTGTAAACATGTTCTTTTCTGGCTTCTTTTTGAACAGGCTCTTGTTTGTATGCATTGATAATTGCATTTCTATTTGGAATAGGTTCAAACCACTTTTTGCACAAGCGCATTGTTTCTTCGAAGGAAATATTTCCAGCAATAACTAAAATGGCATTGTCCGGGGAATAATAATTATTAAAAAAAGCTTTTACCTGATCCAAGTCTGCATTTTCAATATGTGAGATTTCCTTTCCTATGGTTGACCAATTGTAAGGATGTATTTTGTAAGCTAGTGGCAAAATCTTCAACCAAATGTCGCCATAAGGCTGGTTTAAATAACGCTCCTTAAACTCTTCAATAACTACATTTTTCTGTACATCTAGACTTTTTTGGTTAAAATCTAGGCTCAACATCCTATCACTGTCTAACCAAAAACCAGTTTCGATATTATTTGCCGGAAGTGTTACGTAGTAGTTGGTAATGTCGTTACTGGTAAATGCGTTGCTTTCGCCACCAGCCGCCTGAAGCTCTGTATCAAACTCTTTCACATTCTCTGAACCGCCAAACATCAAATGCTCAAAAAGATGCGCAAATCCGGTTTTATGAGGATCCTCATTGCGCGAACCAACCTTGTAAAGTATATTTAATGCACACAATTGGGTGGCATTGTCAAAATGATGGATAACAGTTAAACCATTATCTAGCTTAAATTTTTGGTATTGAATCAAAGGAGTATTATTTGTTAGCACAAATATAGTTTAGCCCCAATAGGCAAATACTACCTGCACTTCACAACATTAACTCCTAAAATGTGAATTGTATTTGTTATACCTCACCTTCCCATTTAGCAATAACATAGGTTGCTAGGCAGTTTCCAACAACATTCAAAGTTGTTCTTCCAATGTCCATTAGCGCGTCAACTGCTAGTATGGCAAACGCTTTGGTTGGATCAAGCCCAAGTGAAGAAACAGTACTTACGAGTATTAGAAATGAAGCCCCTCTTACCCCAGCAACTCCTTTGCTAGTTAACATGAGCACCAAACACATTTGAATTTGTTGGCCAATTGTTAAGTCGATGCCAGAAGCTTGAGCAATGAAAACAGAAGCTAGTGAAAGGTATAAAGTAGTTCCATCCAGGTTAAAACTATATCCTGTTGGCAAAACAAAGGCTACTACTTTTTTTGGAATACCCATTTCAACTAATTTTTCCATTGCCTTTGGCAAAGCAGCCTCCGAACTAGCCGTTGCAAATGCAATTGAAACAGGCTCAGTAATGGCATCAACAAAACGCTTAAAAGGAAGCTTAACCATTAACCCGATTGGCACGAGCACTAATGCGACAAATGCAAACAAAGCAGCATAAAGCGTGGCAACTAACTTTAATAAGCTGCCAATTACACCTATGCCCATACTTGCAACAGAATAGGCCATAGCGCCTCCTACTGCAATTGGCGCTAAAAGCATTACAATGTTGGTAAACTTAAACATTACCTCACTTAAACTCTCTGCAAACATTAGCATTGCGGCTTTTTTCTCTTCATTTTTTACCATAGCCAATCCAATTCCAAATAAAATGCTAAACACCACAATTTGAAGTATTTGGTTATCGGCAATAGATTTTGCAATGTTTTCAGGAAAAATGTCTAGGATTACATCGTGGCTTTGCTTTTGGGCAAGAAGCGTATTGGCCTTTTCAATTTGGGATGATTGTACCTTTAGCTCTGAACCCACTCCAGCCCTCGTAATATTAATAGCCATTAAGCCTATCACGAGTGCGACAGTGGTTACAATTTCAAAATATAGGATAGATTTTAAACCCATTCTGCCTACTTGTTTGATATTGGAATGACCAGCAATTCCAACTACCAAGGTTCCAAATAGCAAAGGAGCAATGATTGTTTTAATCAATCGTAAAAAAATATCACTAAAAACGCGAAAGTTTTTTGCCATTTCAGGAAAATCGGTTCCGATTGAAATGCCAATGAACATAGCAACCAAGATCCAGGCGGTTAATTTTCTTTTTTCATAGGCAAACCAGCAAGCTAAGGCTAGCGCGACCCAGCGTAAAAAAGCAGTTAAATATAAATTTATTGAATAAGAATATCCTTGGCCATTTGAAAAGGAATAACTGATATTGGTGTTGTCCCCTAAAAAATACAGTATACAAAATAATCCCAAAACAGATAACGTTGCAATGAGTAATCTTTTTATCTTCATGTATCAAACTTACGCAGGAATTCATGAAAAAAGAAAATTCGGATTAAACCTATTGAAAAATTATCAATCATACTAAACACAAACCAAACATAAACTAAAATGAAAAAACTATTTAATTGGGGAATACTGGCTATGGTAGTTGGCTCCCTTTTATTTGTTGGATGTAAAAAAAACAAGGAAGAACCCGATGCTGATTTAGTTTCTGCTGAAGACCAAAGCCAAGGAGAAATGGTCTATGATCAAGTTTTTAAGCAAGTTGATATAGCGGCAAATGATCAAGGCCTGAAAAAAGGCGGGTATCCAATTATTATGATTGATACAAACTCGTCTCCTCGTAACATGGTTATTGATTATGGTAGCGTAAACTATTTATGTGCTGACGGAAATTATAGAAGAGGAATTATAATGGTTTCTTGGACAGGGAAATACAGAGAGCAAAACACTGTTATTAGCATATCGTTTAACAATTTTTATCAAAACAATAACCGTGTAGAAGGAGTAAAAAATGTGACCAACATGGGTAGAAATGAAAATGGAAAGCTAAAGTTCTCAATTGTAGTAAGCGGAAAAATTACAAACACGGATGGTCAAACACATCAATGGAATAGCAACCGCACTCGTATTTGGTTAGAGGGAGAAGGAACGCTGTTGGTTTCAGATGATATTTATGAAATTAGTGGAAATACCAGTGGGGTTAATAGAAATGGACTAAGTTACACCGCTATAATAACCAGCAATTTACTGGTAGATTTGGGTTGTGAATACAGAATTACCAAGGGAATTATAGAATTAACCCCAGCAGGCAAAGCAAAAAGAACCATTGATTTTGGTTCAGGCAATTGCGATAAGCTAATCAATTTAACAATTAACGGGAAAACCTATACTATCGAAAGAAGGAAATAAGATTGCGAAGTGAATTGGAATAGCCAGCATTTTAAACTTAATGGTTTGGGGTGCTGGTTTTCTTTTTGTGGATAAACTAGGATAAATGCTTAAATAATAGCTATCTTTGGGGGCTATATAATTAACAAAACCCGTTATAGTGGCCATTTCGAATTTGTGAGCACAAGAAAATGGTAGAGAAGATGGGTTTGCAAATGAAGGAATAAATAAAAATGAAGAGAGAAAGTTCAGGCAATAAATCGGGAAGGCCAAGATCAAATTCTAGCGAGCCTAGAAAAAGCAGTTCACCAAGAGGAGGGTCAGCACCTACTAACAGGAGAACAAATAGCAGCGGAGGAGCCGCGCCATACAGAAAATCCAATTCGGGAGGTGACTTTTTTAAGAAAGATTCAACCCGCAAACCCTACGCAAGTATAAGTTCAGAGGACAAACCATACGATAGAAAGCCAAGAACAGGCGGAGATTTCAAAGCAGGTGCTACGCGCAAGCCCTACGCAAGCAGAAGTTCAGAGGACAAACCATACGACAGAAAGCCAAGAACCGGAGGAGATTTCAAAGCAGGTGCCACGCGCAAGCCTTATGCAAGCAGGAGTTCAGAAGACAAACCATACGACAGAAAGCCAAGAACCGGAGGAGATTTCAAAGCAGGTGCCACGCGCAAGCCTTACGCAAGCAGAAGTTCAGAGGACAAACCTTACGACAGAAAGCCAAGAACCGGCGAGGATTATAAAACGAGTGCTACGCGCAAGCCCTACGCAAGTAGAAGTTCAGAGGACAAACCATACGATAGAAAGCCAAGAACCGGAGGAGATTTCAAAGCAGGTGCTACGCGCAAGCCTTACGCAAGCAGGAGCTCAGAAGATAAACCTTACGACAGAAAGCCAAGAACTGAAGGAGCCTATAATGCAGATAGACCTAAAAGACCTTATAAAAAGAGTGCCGATGCCAAGTCTTTTGAAAAAGATGGTAGAAGGCCCTACACAGAAAAAAGAGGGGATAAAACCACTTATTCAGACAAGTCAAAAAAAGCCTATGGAGGAGCCGACTCTTTTAAAGAAAGAAAGAGTATTGGCAGCATAAGGGAAAATAAGGTAGAAGATTCATCTACACACAATGAAAGAATTGGTGATAATTCAGAATTTCCCGCTAGGCCATCTAGAAAAAGAAATGAATTTTCAAGCAGCGATCCCGGAAAAGGGAAGTTTACAAAGAAATCGGAATTAAAAGGGTTCAGGCCCAAGTTTGATAAAGACGCCCCAAAAGAAGATTTTAGATTTGCAAAGCCAGGCGCTAGAGGTAAAAAAATTGATTTAGGATTGGAAGAAGAGTTTGTTTCAACCTCAAAATCTCAAGCCAAGGAAAGAGCCACCGAACAAGCTTTAAAAGTTGGCGAATCTATTCGTTTAAACCGCTTTATTTCAAATGCCGGAGTTTGCTCTAGAAGAGAGGCCGACGAACTTATAGGAGCAGGATTAGTGAGCATCAATAGCGAAGTAGTTACAGAACTTGGCTCAAAGGTAAAGGCTGGAGATGTTGTTAGATTTAATGGTGAAAAACTTACTGTGGAAGCAAAAGTTTATATCCTTTTAAACAAACCTAAAGATGCTATTACCACATCTGACGATCCAGATGGTAGAAATACCGTAATGGATATTTTTGATGGAAAATTAAGAGAAAGAATTTTTCCAATAGGAAGGTTAGATAGAAACACTACAGGCGTTCTTTTATTAACGAATGATGGTGAATTAGCTAACAGACTAATGCATCCAAAATATGAGATAAAAAAGGTATATAAAGCCACTTTAGATAAAAATCTAAAGCCAGCAGACCTTTGGACGCTTTCTAACGGCGTGGAACTAGAAGACGGCTTTTCAAAACCAGATGCGCTCGCTAATTCAGATGCCAAAAACAAAAATGTTGTAGGTATTGAAATTCATAGTGGAAAAAACAGAATTATTCACCGCATGTTTGAGCACCTTGGCTATTCAGTAGAAAAATTGGATAGGGTACTTTATGCAGGAATTGAAAAAGGTGTTTTGAAGCGCGGCACTTGGAGAGAATTGAACG
>JBILJL010000281.1:0-3609 GCA_044377255.1 Bacteroidia bacterium | reverse complement strand
AAATGTTAAAGTATCAAATCCTGTATAAGGAATTTCCTTTTTAGTTTCTTCTAAAACAGTGTACAGTACTTCCTTTTGTTCACATTTTTTTTTGCAACCAATAATTAGGAATAAACAAATTAATGCGGTAAAAGTAATTGTATTTTTCATGGGCTTCACATTAGCTAAATCAAATTTATGGAAGAAGTTGAATTGTGCAAATTAAATAATTACGAAGGGCTATTGAAAAGAGATTATCGCAAATTGATTGAATATTTTTGAAATTATGTATTCATATTTTTACTTCAAATTCATTTACAATTAGCTGCTTACAGTTTTGTTTTTGAACACCTTTTCTGCACCTATTTTTAATCTTTTAAAATTATAGCTTGTTTGCTTTTGATGCATTGGAATGTCCAAGGATTATTTATTAGATTTTATTTTTGAGGTTCATTCAATGGAGGAGCTTGTAGAAGCCTGCTTCAATAGAATTGAAAGATAAGCCAATAATCAAAATTTCTGCTCACCCGAATCCCGCTTCGACAGGCTCAGCGACCGGTTCTTGCCATGCAATATCAACCATAGTCTAAATAAAATTGAAAAGGCCTAAAGGCTTGCAAGAAAATTATTGTACAACCTTAAAACCGGGCATAAATGCGCCGGGCTATTTGGTAGCAATTGACCAATCTTCCAGCTTACCTAATTTTGGATTGTTTGCATGGAAAAGTATTTTGTCACTATAAATATCTTTATACTTTCCTACTTCATTTTTTATATTGTATTTTATATCAGGGATAATAACCTCTCTTTTACTTTTATCATAAAAAGTTGCTAAAGCAACTTTTTGTAATTGAAACATTTATAATAATAGCCCGATGCCTTCAGGCTCGGGATTAATGATGTCAAAAAAATCTTATTAGGCCTTCAGGCCTTTTCTTCATTTAAGGATATTTTTCTGGAAAGGGATAAATACCTATAATAGTTTTATCTTTTTCAAAAACTTATTCACCTTTTCATTCTTGGTTTTGGGAGGATCTAGGCGGTAGCCAATGTATAGTCGGCCGAAGGAATTGGAGATGGAAAATGGCTCATCTGCGTTAACCACATTTAAATTGGTGTAGGCTTTAAATACCGAACCTATGTACCAATCGTTTCCGTTATACCCAAAACCAAAGCGGAACTCTGACTGGAACCCTAATAATTTACTGGCTTGAGCTGTGCCTAAATTTTCAACGGTAACTTGTCCCCATTGGCGAGAAAGGCCCGGGATAATAGCTGTGGTAATAAACAATTTTTTCTTTTTACCCATTGGTAATGTTCCCATAAACCCAAGGTTTATACCAAAACTATTCAAGGCAAAATAGGTATTGTTGGAGCGCGGAAAAGTATCGATGCCTGTGGTTGGAATGATGCTTGAATCTGCATAGAAAGAATTAAAAATATAACTTAGTCCTCCAACCATTGTACCCGCTCTTTTATTTTGTCTTTCTAACTGCCATAGAGAAGCATTGTTTGAAAAATGTTTGTTGTTGAACACATAATTCAAACTGGCATAATAAGTAAATGTTTCAATATCTGGTCGGGTGTAATATTTATTATTTATTTTGGTATAATCCTTTAGCCAGCTATCAGAGTTTTCTAAATAATAACCCTTGCTAAACTCATAAAAATTTCGGAATGCCAAACGTCTTCCAGTAATTCCAAAACCGAAGCCAGCATTTTGAACCTCCCCATACTGGGGATCTGGTGTATACCAAGGCATTTGACGGGTAAATTCAAAGGTTAGCCATTTGTAATCAATACCTACACCCCAAGTATTGATTTTGTTTGTTTTATAATTGAGGCTATAAGACTTTTTTTGTGTGTTAAAAGCAGCAACCATTGAATTGGTTTTTGTTTCGTTTACAATAGTTACAATAAAATTATCTCTGAAACTAATTACATAACCAGAATCATAACCAAAAGCTTTACCATCTATTGCTTGTCCTTTGCCATGTTGAGCCAATGCCTGGTTAAATGAATTACCAAACAAAATTAAAATAAAAAGAAAAGTGGATGTTGCGCGCATGTTTGTGGGCCAAAAATAAGAATAATTAGCATTCTACAAAAAGCGAAGGGGCTGCAATACTAAATTATTAATTTATTCTTAAATTATTAATCATAGGTTCAAACCGAAAATATAACAATACTTTTGAGCCCAAAATTTAACAATATGAAAGTAACAAAAGGTTTGGCTAGCTTACTGGTCTTTTCTGCAACATTGGCCTTAAGTACATTTAGTGCCAATGCACAAGATTTAGATAAGATTGAAAACAAGTTTGAATACATCCAATTACCAACAAAGCCATTAGATAAGAGTCTTAAAAATTATCAAAGCAAAGTGGTTTCAAACGCTGAAGATTTAAATAAAAAGCTTTTGGCAGATTTTGAATTAGCAAAAATTAAGGCAGAAGAAGATTATCAAAAAGAGGTAAGAGATTATGACGGCCAATATAAAAAAGCTGAAGAAAATTTAGTGAAAGAAAAGGCTGAGTATCCGGCTAAGTTGAAAGCTGCCAATGATGCTTACCAGAAGGAAATGGAGATTTACGAGCAAAAATCAACTTTTCAAAAGCTTGCAGATAAAAGTTTGGCAAATGAAGGAAAACCTTATAAAAACTTACCTCAAGAGCCTTATTTGCAAATTCCCAGTAAACCATACAGAAAAGAGGTTCCAGCTCCAAAGTTACACAAGGTATTTAACTTAGAACAATTGGCAGCATCTTATTTAAAAATGGATGGTTATACAGTTGGTTCAAACAACCCTATTAAGATTACAGCCACTTTGGGTGAATTGGAAGTGAAGGAAATGGAAATTACTTCAAAAGACATGACAACCTATAAAGATGGAAAATCATACCCATACAAAGCTTTTTATGGCAAAGTTCCATACAGAAGAATGATACAATTGAAGGTTGAAACACCTACAGGGGTAATTTATGATGAGGTGCCAGAGGTAGTTAACAAACAACAATACTATACCATGCCCGGAGATTTTAACCAGGAATACAATATTCGCAATTCTTGGGATGCACAAAAAGAAAAAATAGTAGCCAATTTAGAGCAGGAAACCATTGACAAAAACATGGCAACCATCAATGAATTTTTGAATAGCAATTATGCTTTTAAAAAGCTTACCAGAGAAAATGTGGTAATCATTGTTAAAGACAAAAAAGTGGATTACTCAGATTTAAATAACGCCTACCTTGCTTTATTAGAAGGCTACAATACATTAGCAGAAGATTATGAAAAGAAGGCTGCCAAAGTAAAAATTGGTGAGGCAATTGCTATTTATGAAAAAGCTTTACTTGAATCTGAAATGGACAATAAAAAAGCTAGGATCAATGAAGATGTAACATTGTCTATTTATTGGAATTTAATGGAAGCCTATATTTGGAATGATGAATATGCAAAAGCAAAAACATTGTATACCAAATTTAGCACTTTTGACGCACCTAAAAAACACAAAAAGGTGATGGAAGCTATGCACGAATTTGGCAAAGCACAATACGATAGGTACAAAGCATTTTACGGTAAATAAGGAAAAATCTTGCATATTTGAAATAAATACCTATGTTTGTGGTGTAATTA
>JBILJL010000282.1:0-3609 GCA_044377255.1 Bacteroidia bacterium | reverse complement strand
AAGGTTTGCCTCTTTCTGAATTCGTTTTAAAGTTTTGTTGATGAACTTTACAATTCTAGGATTCTCTACTAAAGTGTCATTACAAACAACATAAATCTGTCTTGTAAGCAGAATAGGTTCAATTCTTTTTAATGCATTCCAAACTATTTGTAAAAGCATGGTGGAATCTTTTCCACCACTAAATCCGATTATCCAAGGTCTTGAAGGATGTTCGTCATATAGGTATTGGTCTATAATTTCGTTTTCTAAATGCTGTATGTTTAATGACATATATCTTTTCCGCTCTCTTCCTGTTTATTTATCGTTTTGTTTATCTATTTTTCATCATTTAATAACTCGCAAAGTAATAAAATTATGCTAATTAATTTTAAGCTTAGATTTTGAATATTTTAGATGCAATTACAAAATCAATATGTTACATTTTTTAATTTCGACATAAAATTATGTTAGATTTTGCGAACTCGCCTTTTTCTTTATCAAAATTTTCGTGATTGGGTAAATTCATAAGGCCTGCTATTTGGGTAATTGCTAATTCAAATATAACATTTTCAGTAAAAAAACAAAATGTAATAATGTATATAGAATTATCTTATAAGAATAATTGGTCTTCTAAACCCAAGTATTTTAACAAATCACATTCTGTCAAAAAAATTCTAAATCCCTTCAGCATCCAATAGCTCTATCGTTTTCTTTATCTTCTTCTGTATAACTTTAAAATGCGCCTGATCTGCCATTGTTACAAATGAAATGGCTTCTCCAGGGTTTTCTGCCCTGCCGGTTCTGCCTACTCTATGTATATAATCTTTTGGCGAACGTGGCAGCTCATAATTGATTACATAAGGCAAAAATTGAATGTCGATGCCACGGGCCAATAAGTCTGTGGCCACCAATATTCTTAACTTGCCCGTTTTAAATTTGGTTAGTGCTTCCGTTCTTGCGACTTGACTTTTTTGGCTATGTATAGACATGGCATCAAAGCCATTTTTTAGGAGCTTGTCGGTTACATTGTCAACTTGATACACAGATGAAGTAAATACCAAAACCTGCTTCATCTCATGGTGCTTGATGAGGTAACGCAACAATGGCCCTTTTTTTTCCTCTCTCACATAATAGGCTTTGTGATGGATGATATCCAAATTTTCAACAGGCTCCATCACTTTTAAAACTATTGGATCAAACAGTAAACCTTGTTGGATGAGTGCCACATTTTCACTCAAGGTGGCAGAAAATAATAGCGTTTGTTTTCTCTTTGGCAATAATTTCAATACCTGATCCACTTCCTCTTTAAATCCAAGGTTCAACATCTTATCAGCTTCATCCAAAACCAAAGTTTCAATTTCATTTAAATGAACCGCATTGCTGCCAATTAACTCAAGCAACCTACCGGGAGTAGCAATCAAAACTTGAACGCCTTGCAAAGCCATCATTTGCGGGTTAATAGAAACACCTCCATAAACTGCTATACTCTTCACAGCTTTTGGTTCGAACCGACCCATTTCATGAAATACCCCTTGAACTTGAACCGCTAGTTCTCTGGTGGGCACCAATACCAACACATCTACATGCCTATTCTTTGCCGGCTTACCGCTTCTTTTCATCAAAATTGGCAAAACATAACTCGCAGTTTTACCACTTCCTGTTTTGGCAATGCCCAAAATATCTTTGCCAGCCAAGATTGCAGGTATAGCCTGCTCTTGTATAGCAGTTGGCCTCATAATTTCCAGACCTGCCAGAGCCTTCACCAAACTTGCAGATAAACCCAAAGTTGAAAAATCAATCATATGGAGGCGAAGGTAGGTGATTTTTGGTCTTTGGTCATTAGTCGTTAGTCTTTTGTCCTTATGGCTATACCGCCCCAGTCTTCAGGCTGGGGTAGTTCAAGTTCCGGCACATCATAGCAAAACCTGCAACTTCTTCAAACTTGCGACTTGCGACCAATTCCCCTACCTTTGCAACAAATTATGCCAAAAACTGTTGCATTTTACACGCTAGGCTGCAAGCTTAATTTCTCCGAAACTTCCACTATCGGCAGAAGTTTGAGCGAACATGGGTATCAAAAAGTTGATTTCCATGAAGGGGCAGATGTGTATGTAATTAATACCTGTTCTGTTACAGATAATGCAGATAAAAAATGCCGCAAAATTGTTAAAGAAGCTTTACGCCACAATGAAAATGCTTTTGTTTCTATCATTGGTTGCTATGCACAATTAAAGCCACAAGAAATTGCCCAAATTCCGGGTGTAGATTTGGTATTAGGTGCTGCCGAAAAATTCAATATCAACGATTATATTGGTGATGGTTTAAAGAAAGAAAAAGCAGAAATTAAAGAAGGAAAAATAAAGGAAGTAATTGATTACCATTCTTCATATTCCATTGGCGATAGAACAAGAACTTTTTTAAAAGTGCAAGATGGCTGCGATTATTTTTGCTCCTTTTGCACCATTCCTTTAGCTAGGGGAAAAAGCAGAAGTGATACCATAGAAAATGTGGTAAAACAAGCCCAAGAAATTGTTGCCCAAGGCATCAAAGAAATTGTGCTAACAGGCGTAAATACTGGCGAATTTGGTTCAGAACGAACAGAAGGTGCTACAGAAAATTTCTATCAATTGTTGCAAGCTTTAGAACAAGTAAATGGCTTAGAAAGACTGCGCGTGAGTAGCATTGAACCCAATTTATTGAGCAATGAAATTATTGAATTGACTGCAAAAAGTAAAGTAATAGTTCCTCATTTTCACATTCCACTGCAATCTGGTTCTGATGAGTTATTAAAAAGCATGCGTCGCAAATACCTCACAAATTTATATACTTCGAGAGTAGAAAAAATTAAAGCCTTAATGCCACATGCTTGCATTGGGGTAGATGTAATTATTGGCTATCCTGGCGAAACAGATGCGCATTTTTTAGAGACCTACAATTACCTCAATGAATTAGATGTATCTTATTTACACGTTTTTACTTATAGCGAACGTGTGAACACCACTGCCTATAAATTACCTGGCAAAGTGCCTATGCGTGTAAGAAATGAGCGCAGTAAAATGCTTCATATTTTATCTGATAAAAAAAGAAGATTCTTCTATGAGCAAAATCTAGGCAAAACTTTTCCAGTTCTGTGGGAAGCCGAAAATGATGCAGATACCATGTATGGTTTTACTTCCAATTATATAAAGGTAAAAACAGCTTACGATCCATCTTTGGTCAATGAAATTTTTGATTTACAATTGGATCAAATAGACGAAGAAATGGTGGTGAAGGGAAAGATGTTTTTATTAACTGTTTGACCCTAAAAAGCCATGACTAAGGCGCCAGAAATAATTGCTGTAATTCTATGTGGGGGCGAAAGTAAACGCATGGGGAAACCCAAGGCTAGCTTGCATTACCACCAATTACCGCAATACAAACACTTACTAAATATTTGTAACAACGTAGGTTTAATTGCCTACATTTCATGTAAGAAAACACAAGCAGATTTATTCACAAAAACCAAACAAATTATACCAGATAATATTCAATTTGCAAACGCCGGACCATTTACTGGCTTGCTCAGTGCTATTGAAATATTTCCTCAAAATGCCATCCTGCTTTTGGGTTGCGATTATCCTGCCATCACTA
>JBILJL010000280.1:0-3614 GCA_044377255.1 Bacteroidia bacterium | reverse complement strand
GTAATAGATAAAAATTTGGATCAGTAAAAAAACAAGAATGCCCCAATATAGTTTGTGAAATAACCTATCTGTTGCATTACTTAACTGATTATCCTCTTTTTGAACCATTAAAATATTTTTTTAGTGTATGAGATAAAAGTCAAATATAATTGTGCTTATAAAACTAACCTAAAAAATGAGATTATTTTCTGCTTTGGCAATTGCCACTATGCTTTCCCTTCAAGTTTTTGCTCAAAAGAAGGCTCCTGCAAATTGGTTCAACCTAGATCCCAAACAAGATAAGATTTGGGGTATAAGCTCTGATAAAGCATACAAAGAATTGCCAATTGGTAAAAATGAAAAGAAAGTCATTGTTGCTGTTATAGATGCTGGTACAGATGTATCGCACGAGGATTTAAAAGCCAATATTTGGGTCAACCCAAATGAAGTAAAAGGCAATGGTAAAGACGACGACAACAATGGCTATGCAGATGATATCAATGGTTGGAACTTTATAGGTGGAAAAGATGGTAATGTTAATGAAGATACCTACGAAAGCACTCGCGTTCTCGCTAAATACAAAGGTTTGCCAGAAAATCAAAAACCAGTTTTTGCAAATGATGCAGAGAAAATTTTGTATGAGCAGGCTTTGGTTTTATACAAACAAAGTTACGATGAAACCTATCCTCAATACAAGCAGTTTTCTGAAATTATGCAGAAGATAAACGACATGATTAATCAAACTGGTTCAGCCAATCCAAGTGTGGAGCAAGTTGAGGCAATTACTGCAGAAACCAAGGAAGACAAGGAAATGAAGCGCATAGTAAAATATATTGCCATGACAGGTGGTGTTGAAAATTCTCCCATCATGAGTCAATTAAAGGAAGCAGAAACGCAATTGGCAACTATGGTAAATTTTAATTTAAACAAAGAGTTTGATCCAAGGAAGTTGGTGGGTGATAATTATGAAAACATGAACGAACATTTTTATGGCAACAATGAAGTGTATGCCATGAACGTGGATCATGGTACCCATGTTGCAGGTATTATTGCTGCTAGTAGAAACAATGATTTGGGTATTCAAGGAATTTGCGAGAAAGCAGTTATCATGACTATTAAGGTTGTACCAAACGGAGATGAGCGCGATAAGGATGTAGCCAACGCCATTAGGTATGCGGCAGACAATGGCGCTAAGGTTATCAATATGAGTTTTGGTAAAAAGATATCGCCAGAAAAATCAGTGGTTGATGAGGCTGTTGCCTATGCTTTGAGTAAGGATGTATTAATGATTCATGCTGCTGGAAATGAAGCTGAGGATTTAGCAAGCAATGCATTTTTCCCAAATCCTAATTTAATAGCACAAAAGATGGCTGCCCCAAATTGGATTGAAGTTGGTGCTTCGAGTTGGCAAAAAGGAAAAGGGAGGGTTGCTGAATTTAGTAATTATGGTAAAAATCAAGTAGAAGTTTTTGCGCCGGGAGTTGATATTCAATCTACGTTTCCTAACAGTAAATATAAAAGTGAAAGTGGCACTAGTATGGCTGCTCCGGTGGTTGCGGGTGTTGCAGCTTTAATTAGGCAAAATTATCCAAATTTAACAGCGGTTCAAACCAAGCAAATTATCTTGTTAAGTGCCTTACCTTGTAAAGAGAAAATTATTATTCCAGGCACCAAAAAGAAAGCTAAGTTGAATGAAATTAGCACAACTGGTGCCATTGTAAATGCCTACGAGGCGCTAGTATTGGCTGAGAAAGTTAGTACTGGAATGGTAGTTTTACCAAAGCTTTAGTTTGCTCTTATAATCAGTTATACTGTCATTTCTTAAGCATTGTGAAAAGCTGGCTTGCTCGCAGGCGCAGCGGCCCTCGCTACCTGTTCTGGCAATTTGCATTCTGCTCATCTTTACTTGTAGCGGACCTTCAATAGCTTTGATCCAATAATCGTAATTCTCTAAATCTTCTATTTGGTCGTTCAATCCAATGGTTTGGTCGAGCACAAATTCGTAATTTGCCTGATTAGGTTGATTTATAAAAACATAATTTATGAGTTGCCAATTCAGCACAATTGTTTGGCTAGAATCAATGATATCAGCTTTGGCCCAATTTGTACCTTTATAGTAAACATAAATACTAACTGAATCATTTTCTGAAATAGGGTAGGTGATGGTATCGGCCGCATTCATGTAAAAATGCGCGTAAGGCAAAGTCATGGTGCAATCATCGCATTTGCATGCGTTAAGCATTGTTGCGATTAAGAAGATTGCAATTAGATTTTTCATAGATTGATTTAAAAAATAAGGGTTGCTAATCTGTTTAGAAAAGCAACCCTTTTGTATTGTTTGGCAAGATTAACCCGCTACTTGTTTTCTGATAATATTTAACGCACCACCTTCTTTAAACCACTCAATTTGTTGCGCATTATAAGTATGGTTTACTTCGATATTTTCGCTGCTACCATCAGCATGGTGCAATACCATTGTTAAAGGTTTACCTGGCGCAAATTGGTTCAAACCGATAATATCTATGACGTCATTTTCTTGAAACTTTTCGTAATCATTTTTATCTGCAAAGGTTAGTCCTAGCATACCTTGCTTTTTAAGATTGGTTTCGTGGATACGGGCAAATGATTTTACCAATACAGCTCTAACGCCTAAATGACGAGGTTCCATGGCTGCATGCTCTCTAGAAGAACCTTCGCCATAGTTTTCATCGCCTACTACTATTGAACCAATGCCTTGTGCTTTGTATGCTCTTTGTACTTTAGGTACTGATTGGTATTCGCCTGTTAATTGATTTTTTACGCTGTCTGTTTTTTCATTGAAATAGTTTACAGCACCAATCAACATGTTGTTTGAAATGTTATCTAAATGCCCGCGGTATTTTAACCATGGCCCAGCCATTGAAATATGATCGGTAGTACATTTACCTTTTGCTTTGATTAACAATTTAAGACCAGTAAGGTCTGAGCCTTCCCATGCTGCAAATGGATCTAGTAATTGTAAACGATCAGATGTTGGAGATACTGCAATGCTTACTGCAGAGCCATCAATCGCAGGAGCAAGGTAACCTGCATCTTCAACTGCAAAGCCTTTAGTTGGTAATTCATCGCCACTTGGTGGATCTAATTTAACAGCCTCTCCTTTGTTATTGATTAAAGTATCTGTAATTGGGTTAAATGATAAATCTCCTGCAATGGCAATAGCTGCAACCATTTCTGGTGAGGCAACAAAGGCATAGGTATTAGGATTGCCATCTGCTCTCTTTGCAAAGTTTCTATTGAAAGAATGCACGATAGTATTTTTCTCAGCTTTTTCGGCACCAACTCTATCCCACATACCAATACATGGTCCGCAAGCATTGGTGAATATACTGGCATTTAAATCTGTGAATGTTTTGAGCAAGCCATCTCTATCTGCTGTAAAACGAACTTGTTCTGAACCTGGGTTGATACCAAATTCTGCTTTGGTTACCAAGCCTTTTTCAATAGCCTGACGAGCAATAGAGGCAGCACGAGATAAATCTTCGTATGAAGAATTGGTGCATGAACCAATTAATCCCCATTCAACTTTTAAAGGCCAATTGTTTTTAGCAGCAGCTTCTTTCATTTCCGAAACTGGTGTAGCCAAATCTGGTGTA
>JBILJL010000279.1:0-3625 GCA_044377255.1 Bacteroidia bacterium | reverse complement strand
AGCATAATTTAATTCTAAATTAGGCTGCAAATTAAGAGAAACGGCCTAACTTATCAAAGTAATTAATAGCAATGATTTGGTTCGACCCAAATTTTAACTAATAAATAGGCATTTATTTAGACTTTGCCACCGCTTTTTTACCCGCCACCTTTTTGGCTGGAACGGCTTTAACATCTGTTTTTTTAGGAGCAGTTTCTTTTCCAACGCCCTTTTTCAAGGGCTTTTCGTTGCTTTTTAGCTGAATAGATAAATCACTCATAGCATTCATGAAATAAATATAGGCATCATAAGGAGAATCGTATGGACTAAAATACTTGTGTACATCGCCATCTGCCCAATACTTGCTGCACATATAATAGAAATGATCGCTGGTGAGCATTTTCTTCCAAGAATCAATATAAGTAGCATCTCCACTTGCATAGACGTGGTGCTCTAATTGGTAAATTTTGGCAATAGATTCATCCTGCATAGGATTACCTAACCAGGCCGACAAATCTCTTTCGGTATCTGCCCACGAGGTTAAATGATGGGCATCGTACACATCGCGCACAGGATAGGCTGCGGCTGTTTCTGAAACCGTTTTAAAAGAAAAATCTTTGTGGGCCAAAACATAAGTTGGCATGTAGCGCAGGAATTCAAAAATACCGCTGTGCTCCCACTGGTGCTCTCCAAAAGTTTCATAATCCATAAACAAATTGATGGTTTCACCAGTACCAGCAACAGAATGCACCCAAGTGGCATAAGTTTCTGCACTTAATGGAAATTCGCTCCAATTTTGATCCGAAAAACGGAAGGCAATGTCATCGCTCAATTTATAATTTTTGAGTAACGATTTTATTTTATGTGCATTGGGTGCTTTGTATACAAAGTTAGGTGAACGACCATTCAATAACCTATCTACGCCTTCACAAATGATGGCATCATAACCCAAGTCTTCAATAAATTTTGCCAATTCATTGTTGTACTGCAATTCGGTATTTCTAAAAACTTTGGGCTCCTGATTGAAATGCTTTTTAATCAAATTTCTGTGTTGCTCTATTTGCTTTTTAAACTCCTCCTTAGAAAAAATATATGCCAAAGAATGATAATATGTTTCGGCAATAAACTCAACACAGCCAGTGGCGGCAAGGTCTTTAAAAGATTGCAAAACATCTGGCTGCCATGTTTCAAATTGTTCTAAAGCAACACCACTAATAGAATAGCTTATTTTAAATTTCCCTTTATGCTCCTTTATCAATTCCAACATCAATTTATTGGTTGGTAGGTAACACTTTTCTGAAACTTTTTTCAATACCTCGCGGTTCTTTAAATCATCAAAGTAATGGTGGTCTGAACCAATATCAAAGTATGAATATTCTTTTAAGCGATAAGGTTGGTGCACTTGAAAATAAAAGCAAATAGATGGCATAATTGATGGTTGTTAGGTTAGTTAAAACTAATTATTATAATTTGAGAAACAAAGTAAATTTTAGCAAATATTATTTGAAGCATTAAAAAGGCTTTCATAAACTTGCATTACCTCCTTGGCACATTTTTCCCAAGTAATTTGACTAAGACTAGTATTATCAGCATTTACAACAGCTTGCCTAAGGCCAGAAAAATTTAAGGCAGCAATCATATAAGCAGCCAATTTATCAACATCATCAAAATCTACTTTTATGGCTCCTGGCAAAACCTCGGCCACTCCAGAAGTATGAGAAATAATAACTGGTATGCCAAACTGTGCGGCCTCCAATGCGCTT
This sequence comes from Bacteroidia bacterium, assembly GCA_044377255.1. Classification (GTDB taxonomy): domain Bacteria; phylum Bacteroidota; class Bacteroidia; order UKL13-3; family UKL13-3; genus B1. The sequence continues at coordinate 1,883 of JBILJL010000279.1, read as the reverse complement.
AATCCAAATGGTTCACTCTTACTTGGCATGCAATACAAGTCTGCTCTTAAGAGTAATTCATCTAGTTTATCTTTATTTAAAAAATTGGTGAAATAAAATTTATCGCCAATACCATAGGAGGCTGTTTTCAAAATCATAGTTTCCAACAAATCACCAGCGCCAGCCATCACAAATTTAGTATCAGGCAAATATTCTAAAACCTTTTTAGCTGCTTCCACAAAATAATCTGGCCCTTTTTGTTGGGTTACCCTACCAAAATATACCACCAAATTTCCCTTTCTTTTTTTGGCATCCACTTTAGGTGAAACAGAAACAATACCATTGTGTACCGTCTTTATTTTTTGAGGGTCGGCACCATAATGTTGCACACAAATATCACCGGTATAATTGCTAACTGGAATGATGCAATCAGCCATTTCCATCGCCCTTCGCTCCAATTCAAAAACCCAATTGTTACTTTCCACTCCTGTTCTATCAAACTCTGTGCTATGAATATGAATTACCAGAGGTTTACCGGTAATCATTTTTAAGTGCATAGCTGGTAAAAATGTGAGCCAATCATGCGCATGTATAATATCAAAATCGTCTTTTACACAATAAGCCACTGCAATTTTTTCAAATTCTATCACTTTTGCTATAACATCTCCCCCATACAATTCTTCAATTTCAAAAGGTTGTATGGCAGCATTGTAGTATTCATAATAGGTTTGATCCAAAAACTCTGAAGGCAAAACACTTGAATAGGGCCCAATAGTTTGCTTAAATGAACTTGGTAAAATAGGAATTTTGGGAGTTGGTTCAGTGCCAAATAAAACTTCAATATCTTCCGGATTAATGCTATTTAATCCAACTAATTCTATGTTTTCAATATTAAAGTTGGGCACATTTTTGGGTATAATCATCTTTACATCAGCATCATGTGCAAGTGCTTGGCATAGCCCAAATGTAGCAACACCTAAACCACCAGAAATTTCAGGAGGAAACTCCCAACCAAACATCAGTACCTTTTTCCTTTTAACCATGTTTCACCTTCCATAAAAAAAAGATTATCAAAAACAAAATAAGGCTTATCATAGATTACAATTAGTAATAAATTATTTATGTAATTAAAAAAACAAACTCTTAGATTGCGATAACAAGTAAATGAATATTCTTCATAAACAAAATATTATTTTCAGATGCAAATAACTGAATCACTATCCAAATATTCTATCAAATATTACCCAGGTAAAATTGAATCGCACAAGAAAGAAGGGAACTTTTTTTATTTCTATACTGTCGATACCATTTTAGAAATAAAACTCAATACCGATTCCATTTTTCGCTTTAGGTATGCTGCCGATGGCTTCTTTCAAAAGGATTTTTCTTATGCTGTAAATAAGTCGTTTCAGGTAAAGCTTATTTCTGTTGAACTCCACGAAACCAATGAGTTTTTTGAGATTGAAACTACCAAAATAATATGTAGGATCAGCAAGGAAAATATTGCCATTACCCTAATGGACAAGAACCGCGAAATTATTTTACAGGATGAGTTGGGCTTTCACTGGCAACATTATTTATTAAAGGGCGGAAAAATCAATTATTGCAGTAAAAAAATAATGCCCGATGAATCTTTTTATGGCATGGGCGACAAGCCAACTGAATTAAATGTTAGAGGTAAGCGTTTTGAAAATTACGGCACAGACGTTTATGGATTTGTAAAAGATAGCGATCCTTTATACAAAAATATACCATTTTATATGGGTCTTCATAGTAGTGGAAAACATGGATATGGCGTATTTTTCGACAATACATTCAGAACCATTTTTGATTTTGGCAAAGAACAAAACGAAACAGCGAGCTTTTGGGCACGTGGTGGCGAAATGAATTACTACTTCATTTAT
>JBILJL010000278.1:0-3630 GCA_044377255.1 Bacteroidia bacterium | reverse complement strand
CAATCCTTTTTCCATCAATTCTTTTCTCCTATGAAATGCTTTTACCATTTCCATGCTTGGTTCAAGACTGCCATTTAATGCTGCTACCGCGGCTTTTTGTGTTATGCTGCTTGTAGCACTGGTGTATTGCGATTGTATCTTCTCGCAGGCTTGGGCAATGCTTTTTGGAGCTCCCATATAACCTAATCGCCAACCCGTCATAGCAAAGCCTTTGGATAAGCCATTGATCGTAATTACGCGGTCTTTGATGCTTTCAAAAGTGCCAATACTTTCATGCTTCCCAACAAAATTAATGTACTCATAAATTTCATCCGAAATGATGTAAATATTAGGATGCTTTTCAAAAACCTTTACTAAATCTGCTAATTCAGCATAACTATAAACCGATCCAGTTGGATTGCACGGAGAGGAGAACAAGAATGCTTTTGATTTGGGTGTAATTGCCGCTTCCAATTGCTCGCCAGTTATTTTATAATTTTGAGCCAATGGCGCAGCAATAAACACAGGAACACCATCTACCAGCTTCACCATTTCTGAATAGCTAACCCAATAGGGTGTGGGAATAATTACCTCATCACCTTCATTGATAATGGCCATAATGGTATTCATTATGGCATGCTTTGCACCTGTTGAAACCACTATTTGGTCGGGTGCATAATGCAGGTTATTGTCCCTTAAAAACTTTTTGGAAATGGCTTCTCTTAAATCTGGAATGCCAGCAACCGGTGTGTAATAAGTGAAGTTGTTATTGATTGCCTCAATGGCTGCATCTTTTATGTGCTTTGGAGTGGTAAAATCGGGCTCTCCCAAACTTAAGTTCACCACATCAACACCAGTTGCCATAAGCTCTCTAGCCTTTTTAGACATAGCAATGGTTTGAGGCTCATTTATATTGAAAACACGACTGGCTAATAAATCCATATTTATAGTATAAACCGCGAATATAGTTTTTCAAAACACTTCTATCTAATGAAAATTGGCAATTAAATCAATGATAGTTGACTTTATGACCAAATTGTTTTCTTTTTATGCGCCATTTCGGCCGTTATTGCTTGTTTTAGAATGGCTTAAGTGCCAATTTTTCTATTTTTTGCCCTTGGTGCTTTTCTTGTGCTTTTAGGTTCAAACAGAATAACGGCTTTTATGAGTTGTATTCTGGTTGAACCCAAAAATCTAATCAATCAATTTATGAACTTAAATAATTTCACCATCAAATCACAAGAAGCCATTCAGCAAGCACAACAAATTGCAAGTGGATTTTCTCATTCTTCTATTGAAACCGGACATTTACTCAAGGGTTTGCTCGAAAGTGATGAGCAAACTATTGGCTTTTTGCTTAAAAAAGTAGGTGCCAATACTGTCCGCCTGAACCAAGCCTTGGATGCTATTTTACAATCCTATCCAAAGGTTTCTGGCGATGCAAGTTTATACCTTTCCAATTCGGCAAACCAAGTTCTGGTAAAGGCTCAAAACTCACTCAAAGAATTTGGCGATGAGTTTGTAGCTGTAGAACATTTATTATTAGCACTCTTAACAGTGAATGATCCAATTGCTACCTTATTAAAAGATGCTGGATTGAATGAAAAGGGATTAAAAGCTGCTATCAAAGAATTGCATGGTGGCTCAACAGTGAATTCGCAAAATGCCGAAGCACAATACAATGCCTTAAATAAGTATGCCAAGAACTTAAATGAATTGGCACAAAGAGGTAAATTGGATCCCGTAATTGGAAGGGATGAAGAAATTAGAAGGGTATTGCAAATCCTTTCACGCAGAACAAAAAATAATCCCGTTTTAATTGGTGAACCTGGTGTAGGTAAAACTGCCATAGCAGAAGGCCTTGCACATAGAATTGTTAATGGCGATGTGCCCGAAAATTTAAAAAGTAAACGTGTATTTTCATTGGATATGGGTGCCTTAATTGCTGGGGCAAAATACAAAGGTGAATTTGAAGAAAGATTGAAATCGGTTGTCAAAGAAGTTACCCAAGCCGATGGGGAGATTATCTTGTTTATTGATGAAATTCATACTTTGGTTGGAGCTGGTGGAGGAGGAGAAGGTGCTATGGATGCAGCCAATATTTTAAAGCCTGCCTTGGCTCGTGGCGAATTACGTTCTATTGGTGCAACAACCTTAGCAGAATACCAACGTTATATTGAAAAAGACAAAGCATTAGAGCGTAGGTTTCAAAAAGTGTATGTGGAAGAGCCAGATACAGAATCTGCTATTTCCATTCTACGTGGTTTAAAAGAACGTTATGAAGTGCACCACAAAGTGCGTATCAAAGACGAAGCAATTATTGCAGCTGTTGAGTTATCGCAACGTTATATATCAGATCGTTTTTTACCCGACAAAGCCATTGATTTAATGGATGAAGCTGCTTCAAAATTGCGATTAGAAATTGATTCGGTGCCAGAAGAATTGGATCAATTGGATAGGCGAATCATGCAATTAGAAATTGAACGTGAGGCCATCAAACGTGAAGGTGATACTCAAAAGGTAAAATCGCTCAGCGAAGAATTGGCCAACTTGCAAAGCGAGCGTAATACCTTAAAAGCCGAATGGCAAAGTGAAAAAATTATTGTAGATGGTATTCAAGTTGCCAAGCAAGAAATTGAAAATTTAAAAGTAGAAGCAGAGCATGCAGAACGTGCTGGCGATTTTGGTAAAGTAGCCGAAATACGATACGGTAAAATCAAAGAAGCAGAAGCCAAAGTAATTGAGCTCAAAGAAAAATTGCAAGCCCAACAAGGCGATAAGGCAATGGTGAAGGAAGAGGTAGATAGCGAAGATATAGCAGATGTGGTTAGTCGCTGGACAGGCGTGCCCGTTACCAGGATGTTGCAAAGTGAGCGCGAAAAATTGCTTAAGCTTGAAGATGAATTGCACAAAAGAGTCATTGGTCAGGAAGAGGCAATAGTTGCCATCAGCGATGCCATTAGAAGAAACAGAGCAGGTTTGTCTGATCCAAAAAGACCAATAGGTTCATTCATCTTTTTAGGTACAACAGGAGTGGGTAAAACAGAATTAGCCAAGGCACTTGCTGAGTTTTTATTCAACCAAGAAAATGCTTTGGTGCGAATCGACATGAGTGAGTATCATGAAAAACACACCGTATCTCGTTTAATTGGTGCACCTCCAGGATATGTAGGTTACGAAGAAGGTGGTCAGTTAACTGAGGCCATTCGCCGCCGACCATACAGCGTGGTGCTATTAGATGAAATAGAAAAAGCACATCCAGATGTATTCAATATTTTGTTGCAAGTTTTAGATGATGGCAGGCTAACCGACAACAAAGGTAGAATGGCCAATTTTAAAAACACCATTATCATCATGACATCCAACATTGGCTCACAGCTCATTCAAGAGAAGTTTGAAACCTATAACGATAACAACAAAGAAGAGCTGATGGCTGAAGCCAAAGTGAATGTAATGGAGTTATTGAAACGCACTATCCGACCAGAGTTTTTAAATAGGATTGACGATGTAATAATGTTTACTCCGCTTACCCGTGAAGATGTAAGAAGCATAGTTGACATTCAATTAAAAGACATCATTGGCAAGTTAAATGAGCAAGGAATAAGTTTCACAGCCACAGATGCAGCCTTAGATTGGTTGGCGCAATTGGGC
>JBILJL010000276.1:0-3631 GCA_044377255.1 Bacteroidia bacterium | reverse complement strand
CATTCAATTTTTATTGATTGGGCCCTTATGGCTAATGGGATTTATTTTTAAAGGAATAGGAATAAAATATTAGGGTAATTTTTCTATTAGGCAAGTTCGAAAACGGCTAACTGATAAGCAATGGAACTTCCATCAATAATATTTCGGCATCTTGTGTAAGTGATTCAATGGTAAAACTATTTATATCTGTTAAAGCCAATGCATCTCTTTGGTTCAGCACTTGCTCATCAATTTTAACATCGCCAGTCAACACAAAAACATATACCCCATTGCCATCTTTTTTTAAGTGGTAGTTGGTTTTAAATCCTAGGTCGAACTTACCCATATGGAACCAAGCATCCTGGTAAATCCAAACGCCAGCATCTTCCGAGTTAGGCGACAAAATTTGTTGCAGTTTGTTGTGTCTGTCTTTTAAATCAAGGGTAATTTGATCGTACCTAGGGGTAACATTTTGCTTATTGGGAATAACCCATATTTGTAAAAACTTGGTGAGCTTGTCTTTGTTTTTATTGTATTCACTATGGTAAATACCCGTTCCAGCGCTCATTACTTGCACATCACCTTGTTTAATAACGGTGGTGTTTCCCATAGAATCTTTGTGCTCTAAATCGCCTTCCAAGGGAATGGAAATGATTTCCATGTTTTCATGGGGATGCGTTCCAAAACCCATTCCTTGGTTTACTCGGTCGTCGTTCAATACCCTGAGTACACCAAAGTTCATTCTTTCGGGGTTGTAGTAGGATGCGAAGCTGAAGCTGTGATAGGATTCGAGCCACCCGTGGTTTGCGTGTCCGCGTGTATTTGATTTGTGTAGTGTTTTCATGGTTGTTTGTGTTAGTCCCCAACCTGAAGGTTGGGATTGGTAACTTTACCTCAGCCTAAAGGATATGGTTACTTTTTCTTGGGTTTAGAGGTTTTCATTTGGATAACGTCTACGAGGAAGGCGAAAGCCATGGAGAAGTAGATGTATGGTTTAGGAATGCCATGGTCGAAGGCTTCTGCGATTAAGGAAATTCCAATTACGATAAGGAAGCACAAGGCTAAGATTTTGAAGGATGGATGGTCGTGTATAAACCTACTGATTGCGCCAGAAGCCACCATCATAATGCCAACAGAAATAATTACCGCGGCATACATAATGTATATGTTATCAACCATCCCAACAGCTGTAATAATAGAGTCTATAGAAAACACAATATCCAATACCAATATTTGTAATAGTAGGTCTCTGAATGTAGCTTTTTTTGTCTTTTTCAAATCCAATTCAGCATGGTCGTTTTCTGTTTTTTCATAAATCTCCTTGGTACTTTTATACAATAAAAAAGCTCCTCCAGAGATCAAAATTAAATCCTTACCAGAAATTTCTGTGCCTTGAATTTCGAACAATGGATGCTCTAATTTCATAATATAGGAAATAACCGTAAGCAAGGCTAAACGCATAATCATGGCTAATCCAATTCCCATTTTCCTCAATTTATCTCTTTGATTTTCGGGAACTTTCTCGGAAAGGATTGAAATGAAAATCACATTGTCGATGCCAAGGATAACCTCTAAAGATACAAGTGTAAGTAAAGCAATTAATAAATCAGTAGTCATAATAAAACGGTTTGAACCTAAAAAAATTTGGTTCAATAATAAGTTAAATAATCCAATAGGTATAAAGACCCCTTACGATTTCAAGAAATTGCGGTACCAAAAACCAGAGTTTTTAATAATTCTTTCTTGGGTGGCATAATCAACATAAATTAAGCCAAATCTTTGCTCATATCCCTCAGCCCATTCAAAATTATCGGTGAGCGACCAAACAAAATAGCCTTCAATTTTATGATTTTCTAAAACTGCTTTGTGAACCTGTTCTATGTGTTTTTCTAAAAAGTGAATCCTATCTGGGTCATCTACCCTACCTAAAAAAACTTCATCATGAAAAGACGCACCATTTTCTGTGACAATAATTTTCTTTACCCCTTTATAGGCACTTATCTTTTTAATGATTTCATAGATGGATGGAGGATAAACCTCCCAGCTCATTTTAGTATGGTGTACCTTTCTTTCATGCACTGGCACTAGTTTAGCCCTAACATACGGAGTAAATAGGCTATTTGCCACTACTTCCCTAGTATAAATTTGAATGCCAATGAAATCGAAATCGGCTTTCAATAAGGCTTCATCGCCTGAATTTATGTAACGCTTCATTTTATTTAAAACAGGCATTGATTCTATGGGATAACCTAAGCCAAGGCTCGGCTCTATAAACAACCTATTCAACAATGCATCCATTCTATGGGCAGCCTTCAAATCCTTTTCTTTCATTGAATAAGGAGTAATATGTGAGCAACTAAAAGTTGTTCCTACCTGGGATTTGGGTTGTATTTCTTTAATAACCCTACAACCCAAAGCCTGGCATAGAGCGGCATGGTGGGCTGCTGGCAAAAAGTTCTTTAGGTGTTTTTTGCCTGGAGCATGAATTCCTGCAAAATACCCTGCACCTGTAAATACTAACGGCTCATTTAAAACCATCCAATGTTTAACCTTGTGCTTGTAGGCATTGATACAAACCCTAACATAGGCTTCAAACCAAATGAGTATTTCTCTATTAACCCAGCCACCTTTGCGTTCCAAAGCCAATGGCAAATCCCAATGGTAAAGCGTTATCCAAGGTACAATATTGTTGTCTAAGCAATAATCAATTACCTGCATATAAAAATCTAAGCCTTTTTGGTTCACCCCACCATAACCATCTGGAATAATGCGCGCCCAAGAAATAGAGAACCTAAAATTTGGAATACCAAGTTCTTTTACTAGGTCTATGTCTTTCTTAAAATGTTGGTAAAATCCACTTGAGTGGTAATGTTTATCCTGGTTTTTAATTTTTTTTCCTTCTACAAATTCGTCCCATATATTCGGACCTTTGCCGTCTGCTCGGTGGTTACCTTCGGTTTGTAATGCAGAATTAGAAACGCCCCAAATAAAAGATTTGCCAAAATCACTACTTACTATTTTGTCTTTGCGAGTGTTGATTGGGTTCATAAATGCTTGTACCATTTAGAAGTGGGTTTGTTCTCTGAGAATTCTTTTTTTTCTGCATGGTTGCGTACAATGGTTTCCACAATTTCCGCAGCATTATCTGGGTAATCAACTTTCACTATTGTTGAATCACTGAGCCAATTGGTAATGGCATCTCTATTTTTTTTATTGAGCTTTTTAATACTTGGCACTCCCATTGAATTTAACATAGCCACATTGCAATGTTGTTCAAATTGATTTTTCATAGGGATTACTAATAATTTCTTTTTCAAAAAAAGGGCTTCACTTGTGGTACCAAAACCCGCATTGCATAAAACGCCTTCACTTGCCGCCAGGCTTTCAAGAAACTTATCCTTTTGAATAGGCATTATATTGATATTACCGACTTTATATTTCTTCTTACTGTGCTTAGAAAAAACCTGCCATTTAATGGCCTCAAACATTTTTAAATTCTTGATTATTTTTTCATCGGAGTATGATGGAAGGTAAACAGTATAATGACCTTGCTGGGTAACAATAGCTTGTCTAACTTCTTCTCTAATAATGGGCGTATAAATATGCTGATCCAAAGATTTGAAATGGTAGCCGTATTCATAAGTAACAGGGG
>JBILJL010000277.1:0-3631 GCA_044377255.1 Bacteroidia bacterium | reverse complement strand
AGTATTTTAAAGGACATCATTTTAATTATGTCTTTTTAGATGAGTCGCAAGCCATCAAAAATCCTGAATCACAGCGTTACAAGGCTGCAAGAATGCTACATTCAAGGAATAAGGTTATTCTAACAGGCACACCCATTGAAAATAATACCTATGATTTGTTTGGACAACTGTCTTTTGCTTGTCCGGGATTACTTGGAAACAAACAAAATTTCACCGATTTATTTGCCATGCCAATTGATAAATTTAAGAGTGGAAAAAGGGCGAGGGAATTGCAAGAAAAAATCCAGCCTTTTGTTTTAAGACGAACTAAAAAGCAAGTTGCTAAAGAGCTTCCAGAGAAAACCGAAATGGTTATTTATTGCGAGATGGGTATGGAGCAAAGGAAGGTTTACGATTTACATGAAAAAGATTTAAGGGATTATTTAGCTGGTAAAAGTGATGATGAAGTTGCCAAATCGAGCATGCATGTGTTAACAGGAATTACCAAATTAAGGCAAATTTGCAATGCCACTTCATTGTTAAAAGATGAAAGTGTTTATGGCAATCATTCCGCTAAAATTGAGGTTTTGATGGAGCAAATTGAGAACAATTCTTCTCACCATAAAATCCTTGTATTTTCTCAATTTGTAAGTATGCTTGATTTAATAAAGAAAGAATTGGACACAAAAAATATTGCTTATGAATACCTCACAGGGCAAACAAAAAACAGAGAAGCAAGGGTTAATTCTTTTCAGAATAACCCGGAAATTCGTGTTTTTTTAATCAGCTTAAAAGCTGGCGGTGTTGGTTTGAACCTAACCGAAGCAGATTACATTTATTTAGTAGATCCTTGGTGGAACCCTGCAGTTGAAAACCAAGCTATAGATAGAAGTTATAGAATTGGCCAGAAAAAGAACGTGATAGCTGTGAGGCTTATTACACCTGGCACTTTGGAAGAAAAAATACAACAGCTACAATCATCAAAAACAGATTTGGTAAATGATTTGATTAAAACAGATTCATCCATTCTAAAATCAATTTCCAAGGATAATTTATTGCAGATGTTTCAACACCATACATAAGTTGATAATTTGAAATGTTGGTGTATATTCGTTTAAACTAATTAAAATAATGAAAAGAATTCTATTCATAACCACACTTGTTTTGTCTATTCTTTGGGGTTGCAAAAAGTCGGAGACACCTGCTAAAGAAGAAACACCCATCATTCCACCGGTTCAAACCGAAAAAATAATTGAGATAAAAACCAGCTTTGGCAATATGTATATGTGGTTATACAAACAAACACCGAAACACCGCGCTAATTTTTTAGCCTTGGCCGATACGAATTATTTTGACAATACCACTTTCCATAGAATCATCAAAGACTTTATGGTTCAAGGAGGTGATCCCAATAGCAAGGATTTAGATTCATTGAATGATGGCAATGGAGGGCCGCCTTACACTATTCCTGCAGAATTTGTAGATAGCTTAAAGCATGTATATGGCGCTGTTGGAGCAGCAAGAACAAACAACCCTGCTAAGGCTTCTAGTGGTAGTCAATTCTACATAGTTACCAATGTGGCAGGCCAACATTTTTTAGATAAGAACTATACGGTGTTTGGCAAAATTATTCAAGGTGTAGATGTAGCATACACTATTTCATTACAGGCAAAAAACTCAAAAGACAGGCCTTATCAAGACATCAAAATGGACATTAACATTTTAGAGAAAACACTTGAACAACTGAAGACCGAGTATAATTTTGTTCCTTAAAAATCTAAATCACTATTTTCATTTTGGTTGGAGGTAATTCCTTCAATTAAACGTTCGGTTTCATAAAAATGAAGCACACGTTTATCGGCAATAATATCTGAAGGCTTCAATAATCTTTTTAATACAATTCCTTGTAATGTTCTGCATCTGCTAAGAGCAGTGTAAACTTGTCCATTCACAAAGGCACCACTCCCCATGTCGATGACCACATTGTCGAAACTCAAACCCTGGCTCTTGTGAATAGTAATGGCCCAAGCTAATTTAATGGGATATTGTGTAAAAGTGCCTACCACTTCTGAGGCAATTCTTCTATTATCTTTGTGGTAAGTGTATTTTCTATTTTCCCAAATAACAGGCTCAAGTTTATGAGTTTCGCCATTTTGCAACCTAATTTCTAATATGTCATTAGAGATAAAATCAACTTTGGCAATGGTACCATTTACCCAACGTTGGTTGGCATCATTTTTAATAAAAATAACCTGCGCATTTTTCTTTAATTCAAGCGATTTAGCGGTTGGATATCGGTCTTCTCTAAATTCACCAGTAATTTTTGCTTCAAACAAAAACTTGGTGAATGGCAATTCACTTAAACGTTTTTGATTTTCGGCATTTGCAATGGCATTGTTTGCCATTAAAAAAATAACAAACTCATCCATTTTAGGAATATAATTTGCGTCATAACGGGCATTGAGTAAATGGAGAGATTGCTGAGAAGGCTTGCAAATACGAACCTCATCTAGGATGCTAACAAATTCAAGGTCGTTTTTTTGCCTATACGATTTTTGAAACTCAAAGTAGGAAGGCGCATGATCTTTATAGGCCAGAGCATCAAAAAAATACTCGCTTTTATAAATTTCATTGAAAAGAAATTTGTCGACTTCATTAGTTAAATTAACAACAGGAGGCAATTGAAAAATATCGCCAATAAACAAGATTTGCTTTCCACCAAATGGCTTATTAAAATCGCCTCCATTAATCCTCAGCGAATAATCAATCCCTTGCAAAATATCGGCTCGTAACATAGACACTTCATCAATAACAAAAGTATCTGTACCTTTAATTACCTTATATTTTTCTGTATTGTGTTTGAACCTAAAAATCTCATCATCTTCTGGCATGAGTGGTTTTATAGGAAATCTAAAGAAAGAATGAATGGTTTGGCCACCCACATTTATAGCAGCTATACCAGTAAAAGCAAGCATTACAACTTTCTTTTTGGTTTTTTGAGCGAAGTAATGAATGAAAGTGGATTTACCAGTTCCTGCCTTTCCTGTTATAAAAAAACAATCGCTGGAAGACTCAATTTCGTTAAACAAAGTTTTAACTATACCATTGTTTTCATATCCTTCTGGCAAATGTGATAGTTTACTATATAAATTGGGTAATTCTGTTTCCTCAAATAAATTCAATTGTCCACCTAAGGTACTTTCTTCAGATTCAATTCTCAGTAAGAAAAAGAGATCATTACTTAAATCTTTGAATGGATTTTCGGCATCTAATTGATTGCCATAATGAGCTAATGTTTTGAATATATAGTAACACTTTTTAATTAACTTCTGGTAATCGTCTGGGAACTTTTCTAGGTGAAGATCCAAAATAGCAGGACGCATTTTAATACCAATAAAATCAAGGTAATCCAACATTTTACTCAATGTTTCGGATTGAGTATATTTCTCCCTACTTAGAAAAAATTCCGAGAAATTATGAGGATAGGATTCAGGGTAAAAATCTTCCGTTTTTCCATAAAACAATCGCCTAGCATATTGCTCTCTAAACAAGCCGCTTTCGCTATCCACAAGAGGAGATTTTTTGAAATTCTCCTTCCATAACAGCTCTATTTTTCTATTGGCAACCGACATTTATAAAAAGTATGGGTTCA
>JBILJL010000275.1:0-3633 GCA_044377255.1 Bacteroidia bacterium | reverse complement strand
TCGACAGGCTTACCATGACGCAGGCTTACAAATGTACAATTGTGCCGCGGCGTCATGGTGAGCCTGTCGAACCACGGTTTTAATTAAATAGTTATATAGTTGTAGTAAAATAACTTTCAAATTGCAGATATTTGCATAAAACAATAGAACTCCATGTTAGCATTACAATATCTCCGCGAGCAAAGCGATGAAGCCAAAGAAAGATTAAGTAAGAGAAATCCAAAATATGCCGAAATTATCGATAAAGTTTTGGCAATTGATGAAGAAAATAGAAAAGCAAAATCTGAAATGGAGAGCAACCAATCTGAGGCAAATGCTATTGCTAAAAAGATTGGTGAATTAATGAAAAGTGGCAACAAAGCAGAGGCCGAGGAGCTTAAAATGCAAACGGCTAAACTAAAAGAAAATGGTAAAGCCTTTGAAGAGCGCTCCAAACAATTGGAGCAAGAATTGTTTGATGTATTGGTAACATTACCTAATACGCCTCATGAATCGGTACCAGTTGGGCAAACAGCTGAAGAGAACATTACCGTTTTTCAACATGGTGAAATACCTGTTTTGCCTGAAGGTGCTTTGCCTCATTGGGATTTAATTAAAAAATACGACTTAATAGATTTTGAATTAGGTTCAAAAATTACGGGTGCTGGTTTTCCTGTATATAAAGGTAAAGGTGCACGCATACAACGTGCCATGATCAATTTCTTTTTGGATCAAGCCATAGCTGCTGGTTTTACTGAAATTCAACCTCCATTGCTAGTAAATGCAGATAGTGGATTTGGAACCGGACAATTGCCAGATAAGGAAGGTCAGATGTACCATGCAACTGTTGACGATTTGTATTTAATTCCAACAGCAGAAGTGCCAATTACCAATATTTACCGCGATGTTATTTTAAAAGAAGAAGATCTTCCAATAAAGAATGTAGGATATACTCCCTGCTTTAGAAGAGAAGCAGGTGCATGGGGCGCACATGTTCGCGGTTTGAACCGATTACATCAATTTGACAAAGTGGAGATAGTGCAAATTGCGCACCCAGATCAATCTTATGCTTTGTTAGATGAAATGGTTATTCATGTAAAAAGTTTGTTAGAAAAGTTAGAATTACCTTACCGCATCCTTCATTTATGTGGCGGCGATATGGGCTTTACTTCTGCCTTAACCTACGATTTCGAAACTTATAGCACAGCCCAAGGCAGGTGGTTAGAAGTAAGTTCTACATCCAATTTTGAAAGCTTCCAAGCTAACCGATTAAAATGTAGGTTCAAGAATAAAGAAGGTAAAAATCAATTGGCTCATACCCTAAATGGAAGTGCATTGGCTTTGCCTAGAATTCTTGCAACTATCCTAGAAAACAATCAAACCCCAGAAGGAATAAAGGTGCCAAAAGTATTGGTACCATATTGCGGTTTCGATATGATTAATTAATTATTGCCACGAAGGCTCAAAGGCACAAAGAAGTTTTTCAGTGCTAAGCAACAAAGTTGCTTAGTTTATTTTTGCCTCAAAACAATTCTTTAGGGTTTAATTTTATCAATTCTTGCCAAGTAATTCCTTCGGGTGAAATGATGTATGTTTTGTGCGGTGCAAATTTCGAAATGAATTTATTGAGGCCTTTAGTTTGTGGCTTACTTGTCTTGATTTCTATGGCAATAAATTGCCCTTTATAAGTTAGGATATAATCAACTTCATCTGCACCCTCTCTGTAATAGAATAATTCAATACCTTCTTCTCTATAAGTTAAAAAATGTGTTCCAACGGCAGATTCAATAACTCTGCCCCAAATTTCTGGATTAGCTTTGGCTTCTGAGAAATTTTGGTGGCGATAACTATTCATAAGTGCATTATTAAATACTTGAAATCTCGGACTTGAATTTTTTGTTCGCGCTTCGTCTATTGCAAATTTTGATAACCCAGTTAATAAACCAGCTCCATCTAATAAGCGTAAATAATGGGCTAAGGTTGTTGTATTTCCTGCATCTTGCAATTGTCCCATCAACTTGGTATAAGACAAAATTTGACCTGAGTAGCTCGACCCTAATTCAAATAGATGTCTGAGCAGGGCAGGCTTATCTACTCTTGTAAGCATGAGTAAATCTTTGGAAATGGCTGTTTCAATTAATGATTCTCGAATGTAGTGTTTCCATCTATCTTCCTCTTTTATGAGGATGGCTGCACCCGGATAGGCTCCAAACCAAGCATATTCTTCCTCACTAATTCCGAAGGCCAAATTCATTTCAGAAAATCTCCAATGTGGAATATGTATTAACTCAAATCTACCCGCTAAAGATTCCGTTAAACCTTGTTGCAAGAGTAGTCGAGACGATCCAAGCAAAATCACATGCAAATCAAGATTATTAGCTCTGTCTTCATCCCATAATTGTTTTACTTTTTCGCTCCATTGAAAAACTTTCTGAATTTCGTCAATGGCTATAATAAAAGTTGTTCCACTTATTTTTTGAGCAATTCTGGCTTCATTCCAAACTGCATTTAACCAGCCTTGGTCGCTGGCAGCTATAGCATCTGCACTTAAATATTTACTTGGCAATTTACATACCTCCAAAACCTGCCTCACCAAGGTGGTTTTTCCTACTTGTCTTGGACCGGCAAGCACTTGAATTTGCTTAACAGACTCAAACAATCTACTTTTAATTATCTCTAAATAAGACCTTTGTATTGTATTCATGATTTTACTCAACGTATTGAGCAAATTTACTCAATATATTGAGTAAAACAATTTTGATGAAAAAATGCACCTTTTTTTGACTACTCCCTTTCCTAAAACTAAAGTAGTAAAAAAAACTAATGGTTGAATAATTTCTTTGTGTAAAAAGCACCAAAAAAAACTCAGTGCCTCCGTTCCTTTGTGGCAAAAAAATTAGTTGCTTAGTTCCTTGGTAGTAATATCAGTTTCGGGTGTTGCAGTATTTTGCTCTTCAAAAGTTACCGCTTTTTGCATCAATAGGATCAAAACGAAACCTAAACTGATTGCTGCATCTGCTATATTAAATACAGGTCTGAAAAATTCAAAATCTTCGCCGGCCCAAAAAGGCCAGCTTTCTGGAATGGTGGTTTGAACCAAAGGAAAGTAAAGCATATCTACCACCCGACCATGAAACCATGAATCGTAGCCAAAATAAACGCCGTAGAATACACTGTCAATAATGTTGCCTAGTGCACCTGCAACAATCAATACCCAGCCATAAACATACCACGATTTGGTGTTTTTATCAATTAGAGTTTTAATGTAATAAGAGATAACAGCCACAAAAAATATTCGAAAAACGGTTAAGATGATTTTGCCTGTTTTGCCCCCAAATTCCATTCCGAAGGCCATGCCATAATTTTCGGTAAAGTGAAGTTTGAACCAATTTCCAATCACAGAAATTTCTTCACCTAAGTAAAAATGAGTCTTGATATAAAATTTGAAATATTGGTCTAGTGCCAAAATTACTAAGAGAATTGCAGTTGGGATATAATATTTATTAAGATTCATGTGTGTTGCTTTCTATGCAAAAATAAGAATTAATGACCTTATGCCAAGATGTTTTAGATAAAGAGTAATTGTAAAATATGAAAGGAAAATAGTGATTGATACATAAATAAAAAGCCCCTGCCAAAGGCAGAGGCTTTTTA
>JBILJL010000274.1:0-3660 GCA_044377255.1 Bacteroidia bacterium | reverse complement strand
GCTCGCTTGGCATTTAGGGTTTCACAAAAAATTGACTCAAGAACCATCTTAGATGCAAATGGTGCAGATCAATTGATAGGCAAAGGAGATATGTTATTTAGTAATGGTAACGATTTGATCCGACTACAATGCGCATTTGTAGATACGCCGGAAGTTGAAAAAATAACGGAATTTATAGGAAGTCAGCAGGGCAGAGAACCATATGAGTTGCCTTTGGTTCAAACCGAAAATGAGGAGCCTATTGGCAATGAAGGCTTTGAAAGTCAGAACAGAGACGACTTATTTGAAGAAGCAGCCAAGTTAATTGTGATACACCAACAGGGATCAACTTCATTGATACAAAGAAGGTTAAACTTAGGATATAACCGCGCTGGCAGGCTAATAGACCAATTAGAAAAAGCCGGAATTGTTGGTCCGTTTAAAGGAAGTAAAGCCAGGGAAGTACTTGTGCATTCTGAAGCTGAATTGATGGAATTATTGAAGAATTTTTAATTTGGAATGGAAATTGTGAGGTATTTGATACATTAAATCATTCCATTTTAATAAATTGATTAAAATCCAGATTATTATCTAAATATTTGCAGTGTGAAAAAAATATTAATACTACTATCGGCTGTTTTTTTGTTTAGCAGCTTACAAGCCCAAACGCCTAAAGCAAATGAAGCAGAAAAACTGATGGAGCGCGTTAGTAAGAGGTATAAAGCCTTTAAAAGCATGAAAGCAGATTTTATTTATACCATTGAAAACAAACAGCAGAAAAGTCAAGAAAAGCAAAAAGGAAATATTTTGGTTAAAGGCAATAAGTTCAAATTAGATATTGCCAATCAATTAATTATTTGCGATAATAAAACCATGTGGACTTATAGCAGGGAGGTAAATGAGGTACAAGTAACCAATTATTCGCCTAAAGAAGGCGCTATTAGAATGGATGATATTTTTACCATGTATGGCAAAGGTTTTATTTACAAAACAGTAGAAAACAAAAAGGAAAATGGCAGGGATCTTAGCATCATTGAATTAACTCCTAAAGACAAGAAGAAGAAATTTTTTAAGATTAAAGTAACAGTTGATAAAACCAATCAAAGTATAGTTAGTTCTCAGGTTTTTGATAAAACTGGAACTACCCATACTTATTTAGTTAGCAACCAAGTACCCAATTTAAAATTCGACGACAACCAGTTTGTTTTTGATAGCAAAAAATATCCAGGTGTAGAAATAATTGATTTACGTTAGAAACCTCCGCCAACGTCTAATTTAACAGGAGATTGAGGTTCTTTGGGTGTATCTTCTGCAATTCCTTTAAAGGTTAATTGAATGCTATTGTTGCTTGCATTAGAGGTAACGGTAATTCCTTTTGAAAAGGACCCTCTGAAGGTACCAGGATTATAGATTGCTTTTATTTTAGCCTTTTGTCCAGGCATAATTGGTTCTCTGGGCCATTCAGGGGTAGTGCAGCCACAGCCAGGTTGAACATTACTCAATATCAAAGGTACTTTACCTTTATTGGTAAATTTAAATTCAAATTCTGCAGGACGGCCATCGTAAATTTTCCCAAAATCATGAGACACTGTTTCAAATTCGATTACAGGTTTTGGTTCATTTTCTTGATTTTCGGTTTGAGCCAAAACAAACAAGGTACTGAATGCCATTAAGCATCCTAAAAAATATTTCTTCATAAGTATTCAATAAAAAACCTGCACAAATTAAACATTTATGCAGGTTTATTTTTAGTTAATAATATTACTTAGCTTCTGATGGCTTAACATCACCTTTCAAGTATAATATTACAGTTGAATTTTTAGCATTGCTAATAACTGTTACACTTTTAGTGAATGGGCCAGGTGAGGCAGCATTATAAGTAGCTTTAACGGTTCCTGTTTTACCTGGTTTAATAGGCTCTCTAGTCCAATCTGGTGTTGTACAACCGCAACTTGCAGCAGCATTGGTAATAATTAAAGGAGATTTACCTGTGTTTTTAAATACGAATTCATAAGTTGCAGGGGTACCTTGAGGGATACTTCCGAAATCATGTGTTTCTTTTTCAAATTTTACTTCGGCAGCTTTAGGATCATTTGGAGTGCCTGGTTGTACATCTGGAGTTTGCGCTGAAGCTGTCATTAAGCCACCAAACGCGATCATTACTGATAAAATTATTCTTTTCATTTTTTATTGGATTTAATATTCTTTTTAATTTGTTATAATATCAGGACCAAAATTACTCTACTTCCAAAACAATAACAATAGTTCTCATTTAAAAAATTGTTAAATACTAAATAGAAGATAATCTTCAGTTTGTTTTGTATAATAATCAAAAATCTTTAGGTTTGGAGGTTAAGAAATTTTTGAAACATGACTGACGCATATTTGGCTCAAGCCGAACTTAAATATAAAGCGGTAATTTTAGAGGATTACCGCATAGCTTACTTAAGCAGATTAACGAGTTTATTAGGAAGAAAAGAAGTGCTAACGGGCAAGGCTAAATTTGGCATCTTTGGGGATGGCAAAGAGCTGCCACAACTAGCAATGGCTAAGGCTTTCAAGAACGGAGACTTTAGAAGCGGGTATTATAGGGATCAAACTTTTATGATGGCCAGCGGCTTGCTAAGTATACAAGAATTCTTTGCCCAATTATATGCCCATACCGATGTAACAGCAGAACCCGCCAGTGCTGGTAGAATGATGAATGGTCATTATGGCACCAGAACAATTGATGAACAAGGCCAATGGAAAGATTTGAAAAATTTAAAAAATTCTTCTTCAGATATTTCGCCCACAGCAGGTCAAATGCTCAGATTGGTTGGTTTGGCCCATGCCTCAAAATATTATAGAGAAAACCAAGCAATCATTGGTGAAAACCAATTCTCTATTAATGGCAATGAAGTAGCTTGGGGCACTATTGGCAATGCAAGTAGCAGTGAAGGTCACTTTTTTGAAGCCATCAATGCGGGGGGTGTTTTACAAATTCCTATGGTGGTTTCTGTTTGGGACGATTCATATGGTATTTCGGTTCACGCCAAACACCAAACTACCAAAGAAAATATTTCGGAAATTTTAAAAGGATTTCAGCGCGATGAAAAAGGAGAAGGCTACCAGATTTTTACGGTAAAAGGTTGGGACTACCCTGCATTGTGTGCCGCTTATGAAGAAGCCGGAAAACTAGCTAGAGAAAGGCATATACCCTGTTTGATTCATGTTACTGAATTAACACAACCTCAGGGTCACTCTACCTCTGGCTCACACGAAAGATATAAAAGCAAAGAACGCTTAAATTGGGAAATCGAAAATGATTGTAACAAGCGTTTTAAAGAATGGATAGTCAGCAATAACATTGCTACTGAACAAGAATTAGAAGCACTAGAAAACGAAGCTAAAATTCAAGTAAACGTCTCTAAAAAGAATGCTTGGGAGGCTTACCTCAATCCCATCAAAAATGAACTAAATAATTGTGTTGATTTAATGTCAAAACTTGCTCAAGTTAGCAATTTTTCTAACGGTTTGAACCAAATAAAAGACCAATTATTGGTTATTGCTGAACCTATTCGAAAGGATTTAGGGATTGCCGTTCACGCAGCATTGCGCCTTACACGAACAGAAATTTCAACAGAAAAAAACCAGCTGGTTTTATGGAAAAAAGAATTTGAACAATTGAACGCTGAAAGG
>JBILJL010000273.1:0-3667 GCA_044377255.1 Bacteroidia bacterium | reverse complement strand
AATTTAACCCCATCAGGATATTGTCTGTATAGCTGTATCTCCATTTTTTTTGACATTCCCTGCAATTCACCAGCCATAGAAATCGCTTCAAAAATGCTAACTTTATTTTGTTGGAAAAAAAACTGCCCAGGCCTGTTTACATATCCCAAAACACTGAATTTAAATTCAGCTAGTTTTATTTGCAAGTAGAAAATTTTAAAATACTTTTTCAATTCCAATTCCACAGCACTTTTGGCTTTGGATATATCTAATCCTGCAACTTTAATTTTCCCCAAATAAGGGAATTCAATCTCCCCATTGTCATCAACAGTAAATCCAATAAAGTAAAGCATAGACCCTGAAACATTTTGATTCTGCTGAATTTGAATTCCTCCACCACCACTGGGAATAAAAATCTTATTCAATTTTTCATCATCTGTAGTTAGAGAGATATACAAGACATCACCCTTTTGCAATTTATAGTCATAAGAAACAACAGGCATTACACCATTACTATCTGATTTTACATTGCCTTTGTCTTGCAGGTAAACATACTTTTTATTTGAAACGCAGGAGGAAAGTATTACTAGAACCGAAAATATCAGTCCTACTAATTTGGTTGCGAACATTGGGGGAATTAAACGTGGAAATACTTTTTTTTCTTTATTCATAGTAATTATTTAGACCGCTATTGAAGCGGAATGATGAGTTTTGATGAGAAAATTTGAGGGAAGGGTTATCAATATATTTTGTTGCATGGTTTCTAATTCTATCAGCATTTTGTCGCCACTGCGGGTGGCAATAAGTTTGCCTTGGATGCCTAGGAGGGGACCTGCTATTACTGTAACTGGTTCTCCCATCAAAAGCGGTTCGACAGGCTCACCGTGACCTTGTTCTATTAAGTCGCTGTATTGTCCAAGCAATAGTTTTACCATAGTAATTTCACGCTGGTCCACCTTGGCGGGGCTGCCTTGGAAGCTGACAAATTTAACCACTCCTTGAGTATTCAATATCTGATAATAATTGCGCTCTAGTTCTGTACGTATAAAAAGATATGATTTAAATAAAGGCTCTTCCACCCATTTTTTTCGATCGCTCCAAACTTTCAACGTTCTTTGCAATGGCAAAAATACCTGGAAACCTTTTATTTGAAGCTCTTCAGCTACCTTTTTCTCCGAACGGGGGTTAGTGTAGAGAAGATACCAACAAGTAATATTTTCCTTTTTATTGTTTGTAATCATAAGAAGTGCAAATGTAAGGTTTTATTTTTTATCACAAAATTAAGTTTCTGTGTTCTACGGGCTCACCATATCGTTGAAGGCAAGTTTAACCTGCAAATAAGCCTCATCCTGAGCCCAGTGGAAGGACCAGACTCACACGCCAACTCACACTGACGACCTTGGCCCGGGGGTTTTGGCCTGTGTGAGCAAATCTTAAACTCAATTTACCCGGGCAACACTTCGACAAGCTCAGTGACCGTAATTCGACAAGCTCAGTGACCGTACTTCGACAAGCTCAGTGACCAGACTCACAAACTTATTAACACAATTTAATTGTAAATATAGTAAATATGTTATATTTGCATTATAATTTTCATAGCATAAAAACATGAAATTACTTCAACTCCTTTTTTCTAAATCTAGCCAAGTACCTCGTTGGTTTTTTTTATTGTTTGATATAGGCATCTGCGGAGCAGCCTATGTTTTGGCCGTGCTCACCCGATTTAGCTTAAGCATGGATACAAATTTGTTTTACACCTCACTAACCGTTTTGCCTATAGTGTTGTTAGTAAAAGGAGTAAACATTAGCTATTTTAGACTCCACAGCTTTGTTTTGCGCCATACAAGCGTGCAAGATGGCCTGCGCATATTTTATGCCATGGGAACCTCATTTTTCTTTTTGTTTATAATTGATGCTGTATTTAATTATGTTCCAGGTAAAAACAATCACCTTTTCCCCTATTCTATTTTACTTTTAGATTTTACGCTATCTGTTTTTTTATTAGGTGCCTTTAGGGTATTTGTAAAATTAATGTATATACGAATCAGTTCTTTTTCGGATCAGAAAAAAATAAACTTTGCCGTTTATGGCGGAGGCACAGCTGGTTTAACCACCAAACGTAAATTAGAGCAAGAGGGCAGCGAAGGCATTAAGGTAGTGGCATTTTTTGATGATGAAGACCATCACCAGCAAAAGATATTAGAAGGTATAACTATATATCACGGCAAATTAGACTTAGAAAGTGTGTTGCAGCGCTACAATATTAAACAATTAGTGATTGCCGATCCTCACATATCTATCAGTAAAAAGCAAGAAATTATAGAACGCTGTTTGAACCTAAACGTTGCTGTGCGCACGGTTCCACCGGTAGAGAAGTGGATCAATGGCGAGCTCAGCTTCAAGCAAATGAAGCAAGTAAAAATTGAAGACCTTATTGAACGGGATATCATTGAATTAAACAAAGAAAGTATTGGCAAACAAGTAAACAACAAAATAGTATTGGTAACTGGTGCAGGGGGTTCTATAGGTTCAGAAATAGTGAGACAGTTACTTAAGTTTAAGCCAAAAAAACTTTTGTGTTTAGATTCATCTGAAATTAAATTATACGAGCTTGATGCGGAGATTAGGGATATTCATCCATCTGCAATGAACACCTTTGCAGAAGTAATTATTGCAGATATTACCAATGCATCGCGCATGGAACGCGTTTTTGAGCATTTCAATCCCGATATTATTTACCACGCAGCTGCATACAAACATGTGCCATTAATGGAAGAAAACCCAGGTGAAGCAGTGCGAGTAAATGTAAATGGTACACGTATATTATGCGATTTAGCGGTAAAGCATAATTTAGAACGCTTTGTAATGGTAAGCACAGATAAGGCAGTGAACCCAACTAACGTGATGGGTGCTAGCAAACGAATTGCTGAAATTTATGTGCAATCAATGTGGGAACATATTCAAAAAACAAAGAAAGGCAATACCAAGTTTATTACTACCCGATTTGGCAATGTTTTAGGATCAAGCGGCTCTGTTATTCCAAAGTTTAAAAAACAAATTGAAGAAGGTGGGCCCATTACTGTGACACACCCAGATATTACCCGTTACTTCATGACTATTCCCGAAGCCTGCCAATTGGTATTAGAAGCAGGAAATATGGGTAAAGGTGGAGAGATTTATATATTTGATATGGGTAAATCTACCAAGATAGTAGATTTGGCTAAAAAGATGGTAAAACTCAGTGGATTAACGCTAGGCAAAGATATACAAATTGTATACTCAGGCCTACGCCCAGGAGAAAAAATCTTTGAAGAACTCCTCAACGATCAAGAAAATGCACTCCCAACACACCACGAAAAGATAATGATTGGCAAAGTGCGCTCTTATGAATTTGAAGAAGTACAGCAAATTATTGCCGAACTAGTAAGCCTATATGATACCCAAGATAACATGCAGATTGTAGGCAAGATGAAGCAGATAGTGCCAGAATTCCAAAGCAAAAACTCCATCTTTGAAAGCTTGGATAACAACGTTATCCTTCCCAACTCCAGCGACCTCCAGCAAATGCTAATGAAGTAACTTTAGGCTCAAACGCCTTTACTTATTTTTGACCCAATTACAAAACAATGCTTGCAAGGGAGCTGCTCCAGCTTTTTTTGAAGTTATGTTCCTTTTTATTACATTGCAT
>JBILJL010000272.1:0-3671 GCA_044377255.1 Bacteroidia bacterium | reverse complement strand
AGCTGTCGCTGCGAGGGGTTTTTTTGCCCGGATGGCGGAATTGGTAGACGCACTAGTCTCAAACACTAGCGAGAAATCGTGCCGGTTCGACTCCGGCTCCGGGTACCAGAAAAAGCCTTGTTATTGCGAAATAACAAAGTTTTTTTATTTACCTAGTAATTTAAAAATTTGGCTGTAGGTTCTCTTCCCAAAAATTTTAATTAGCAGGTATTTAAATTTAATACCTATGTTAGCTGTTGGCACATAACCTTTAAATACTGTTTGATCCAAATATTGGTAATACAAATACTTAAAAGGATGGAAGTTTAAATATTCCCAAGGCTTTGATGATCCTGTAAAGTGAACAATAGCCGGGTTTTTATATGCTTCTGTTAATTCTTCTTTCCCATATATCTCCAATAATGCCAATTTACTTAGCTCAAAAAAGGCTCCTTGTTGGTTCCATACTGGCGATATTTTTTTTCGCTGATTGTATAGGTTGGCATTGAGCGCATCTTGGTCCCAAAACGTCAAAGCATTTTGATGCTTTTTGATATACTTAAATAAGGTAGCGGTGGTCTCACTTGATACCCATTCAATCACATTGATTAATAAAATCCCGGCGTTAAAATACTCATATTCTATAGGGATTTCTAACCTAGAATTATTTGCCATGCTTGGCTCATTTGCAGCAGCAATCAGGCTATTTCCTAGGTCGGTTTGCCATAAAGGTAATAGGTCTTTGCAAATGATTACATCTGTATCTAGGTATAAAATCTTGGGAGTAATTGACTGAACCAAATTTGGAATTAGAATCCTATAGTATGTTGCGTATGAAACATGATTGGAAATATAACAATTCTTGAAAAGTGATGACTCCAATTCGTAAAAATTAAACTTTTGGCCATACTTATTCACCAATGATTGGATGATTTCAATATTGCTATTCGAAAAATCTGCGCTAAAAAAATGTATATGAACTAAATTTGCTTTATTGTTTTCAAACAATGAACACAACATCACTGTAGCGTGTTGAACGTAGGCATTGTCTGCTGCGCAAGCTATATGTATCGTTTCCTTCAATCTAATTGATAAATAGCGCAAGTAGCAGATATTTTCTTAAAGTTCCATTCCAATCGCTTAAACTTTTCCTTATTGGTTACATAAGAAATACCAGCAACCAATAATATCTTTATAAAGTTTGTGAATTTTATAAGCTTAGGCGTTTTTTTATTGTTGAATTCATAAAATCCACCACAATCTACTATTTCACCTTCCATCATTTTTAAGCCATTGAATTCTTTTTTTAATTCCTCTAAATTAGGCCTAAACATAGTGTCTATTGGGTCTTCATGATATGGAAATGAATAGGGGACAGAGATAATAAGCAAGGTATCCTTATTCATTATTTTCACCAAGGCTTCGCAAAATTCTTTTCTGATGGTTAAATGTTCTAGTAAATTTGAGCATATAATCATGGAGGCATTGAGTTGCTTTAACTCTGCTATAAATGCTGGATTAGTTACATCTCCAACTAAATCTACACCATCTGCTTGTTTTAAATCTATATTCTTAACTACGCAATTTTTGTTATTTAATTCATTAAGTAAATTTGTTTTAATATAAGGCTGTTCATTTTCTATAAATTCCTTTGTGCTCGACCCTATATTTAAAACAAGCTTTCCTTCCTGCCCATATTTCTGTATAATTTTCTTAAACCAAAGTGATTCTTCGTATAACATGTATTAATTTTTAATTCCAATTCTACCTGTATAATCAATTCTATTCAACAAAATTTGAATTCCATTTTCATTAAAGTATTGGTCAACCGCTTCTCTTGCACCTTTCCAATGTCCATAATCATCAATGATAATAACACCTCCCTTTACCAATCTTGGGAAAAGATGCTTCAATTCATGATAGGTGGATTCATACCAATCGGTGTCCAATCTTAAAATGGCAATTTTTTCTGGAATGGTTTGAGGAATGGTGTCCTCAACCTTACCTTTTACAAAATGAACCAAATTTTTCGGGTAATTGGTAGATTCAATATTTGATTTTACATCACCAATCGGTGCATAACACCACATTACATCCTCTTTTGTTTTAATCGACTGATTCAATAATGTTTTAGCATCCTTTCCGCAATGATCTGCATCCATTTCTGTTGGCTCACTCATACCTTCATAAGTATCATAAAGGTAAAACATTCTTGAAGTATCCTTTTTGTTAATCAAACTTAACATTGCACACATTGAACTTCCACCTTTCCAAACACCACATTCTACAATATCACCTTCAACTTTAGCATTTGTAATATATTCAATTGCCTTGCTGAAGGCATAGAGCCTCTCCTCTGAGGTCATGGTAAATGGCAAACATTTGCTCATAATAGGTAAAAAGCTGTCATCGAAATCAGGAAATTTATTTTCAGAAATATTGATTTTGGTAAGTTGAAAATTGAATGTACTAAGTATTTTGTTAATCATATTTGATGTTAAAAAAATCAAAAATAATAGAATAATCTATCTTTAATAATTAATACCATACTATTTTTTTTATATTCTAAAATAGCTTTATATTGTTCGCATAATTTTTAACGCTTATGAAATCAATTTTTCTATCAATTATTTTAGTTTTTTGTTACTCACTGTCTTTTTCTCAAATTAATTCAAATTCTTTTTCAGCCAAAACTGATTACATATCGGGATCAGGTACCTCTAACCCTTCAGGAATTGTAGCTACTGATTTGGATAATGACAATAAACGAGACATAATTGTTGGTAATGTTGGTAGTTCAAGTATTTCCATATTTAGAAATACAACTACAGGAAGCAGCATATCGTTAGCAACTAAACTTGATTTTGCATCTTCAAATCCAGTAAACTTCATTTCAACAGCAGATTTGGATGGAGATGGAAAAACAGATGTTTTGGCTTCTTCCAATTCGGGAACTAACTTTTCAATTTTCAGAAATACTACTTCTTTAGTTGGCTCTATAACATTTGCAACACGCCAAGATGTTTCTGGAGTTGGTGGCCCATATAATTTTGACATTGGCGATGTTGACGGAGATCTTAAGCCTGATTTAGTTTGTATTAATTTTAATAATAGTAGCATTTCAGTATTCAGAAATACTAGTACTATTGGCTCAATTAGTTTTGCCACCAGACAAGATATTACTTGTGGAAGTGCTCCAAGCTCGCTAACTACATATGATATGGATGGAGATGGTAAGAATGATATTGCAGTCACATTATATTATTCTGCCCAAGTTGTAATATTCAGAAACACAACTACAACTGTAGGATCTCCTACCTTTTTTAATACAGGATCGGTAACCACAGGTAGTTATCCTCATTTTATTAAAAGTGGTGATATAGATGGTGATGGGAAAAAGGATTTAGTAACAGGAAATTTCTATGGCTATAATATTTCCGTAATAAAAAATAACTCTACAGGTATCAATAATTTTACATTTCAAAGTGCTCAAAATTTCTTGTCTGGTTCAGGATTATCTTATTGCCAAGGTCTTACTATCAACGATTTTGATAATGATAATAAGTTAGATATTGGAGTATGTAATTATGGTAATAATAATATAACTGTTTTCAAAAATACTTCGGTTATTGGAGTAATTAACTCATCTTCATTGGCTGCTCAAGTGAATTTTCCCGCCAATACTAATCCTA
>JBILJL010000029.1:0-14477 GCA_044377255.1 Bacteroidia bacterium | reverse complement strand
AAGCTACTTAGGGTGGTAAATAAAAGTAAAAGCGGTAATAATAATATCATCTTTAAACCAAAATTGTTTGGTTTAAAACCAGCTAAGGGGTATGGAATGATTGATTTGTTTTTCATTTAAATTGTTTGTCTCATTTTATTGTTGTTTTTATTTCTATAAGATTTGCTGATTATGTTTCCATTAATCAAGCAGCCATTTTGCTATCTTAAGAATTTAAACTGTGGTTATTTTTTTTCTTGGTTAGCAATATTTTTGCTTTTTTTGATACCATAAGCTATTGCTGCTCCTGCTAAAACAGAAACAAAACCATCTACTGGGGTATCTGTTACATCATCATCAAAACCAGGCTGTGCCATTAATTTTGAATTTACCGCCCCAATTAGTAGCAATAGGATGGCAGTTGCTAAAATTTTCTTTTTCATGTGTTTCTTGAGTTTAATTAATTGTTACTAGTTATGAAGTTTTAATACTGCAAAGGACTACGTTTAAAACAATGTGAAGCATATAAAAAGAGGAAAAAAACTATTAATTAATGGAATAAAAACTAGTAATTGTGGAAAGAGAAAGTCTCCTGCGCTATGGCTTCGGCGACCGAGGGGAGAAAGAGGAAGAGTAGGGCAAAGGGGGAAGGGTAGACAGATTAATTAAGAATATTGATTATTGACCACGAAAGAATGATTTCGGTGATGAAAAGTACAAATTCTTTGCTCAAAAAGGTTGAAGGACCATTTAAAGCTGAGATGTACAGATACTAATTCTGAACATGAATAAACAAAAAAGCCAGGCTAGCCCTGGCTTTTTTGTTTATTCATGTTGCCATTGGCTTTTGGCTATTAGCCTTTGGCAGTTTTGTTTAAATGATTGTCTGTTCCAATAGTAAAATTAATAGCTAATGGCTATTAGCTAATGGCCAATTAAAAGCCCTCCTACTACTTCGCATCTGCAATCACCTTATCTAGTATTTGAAGGAAGGAAGCAGCATCGTGGTAGCCCGCGTCTATCATCAATGATTTTTTTTGCGGATCAATGAAATAAGTGGTTGGAAAACCGGTGCTTTCTCCCCTGCTTAATTGTGCAAAGAAATCTTTGGCAGTGAAGGTTTGTCCGTCTATATCGTATGTTAAATCTCTGAGCTCGGGGTTAAATTTAATGACCACAAAATGCTTGTTCAATTTCTTAATTACCTCTGCATTTGAATAAGTGTCTCTATCCATCTTTTTGCACCAGCCACACCAATCGGTATAAGCATCTACTAACACAATTTTCTTTTCTTTGATGGCTACTGGATAACCTTCATTCCACTTATACCATTTTAATTCATCTGCTTTTGGTTTGGTAAACGAACTCAAAAAGATGAATCCCAATACCATGATAAAAATATTTCTCATTTGCTTTATTTATAAATTACCCAACAATAATTATTCCATCCTTTTTTTAATATGTGTTTTGGTTCAGACCGAAAACTTATAGATTTGATTGCTAATATATTAAAAAACTATTTAACAAAAAAGTGTTTAGCCATCCTTTATCATTGATTGAAATCAATGCACTCGAAAAGGAGCGTATTGCATTCTAGAATCCACATTTGTGCATTTTGCACTTTTTTAAAAATTCTTAGGATACATTCAAAATACTTATTTTCGTGGCTCAATTTTGCCCTATGCTAATTTTTGATAAAAAACAATACAGCAATGAACTGCTGATTTCCTTGTACGAAGCCTTAGTAAAACCTAGAATGATTGAGGAGAAAATGCTCATCCTGCTTCGCCAGGGTAAAGTTAGCAAGTGGTTCAGTGGCATTGGCCAGGAAGCCATTAGCGTGGGTTTGGTTCAAGCCTTACATGCAGATGAATATATTTTGCCATTGCATAGAAACTTGGGTGTATTTACTGGAAGAAAAATTCCATTTGCCAAATTATTCTCGCAATGGCAGGGCAATATGAATGGTTTTTCCAAAGGCAGGGAGCGTTCTTTTCACTTTGGCACCAATGAATACCATATTGTAGGAATGATTTCACAATTAGGTGCCATGTTGGGTGTGGCTGATGGCATTGCTTTGGCTAATTTACTTAAAGGTGAAAAAAAGGTCACTGTTGTTTTTAGTGGAGATGGTGGGGCAAGTGAAGGGGATTTCCATGAAGCTCTGAACACTGCGGCAGTTTGGAGTTTACCAGTTGTCTTTTTAATTGAAAACAATGGCTATGGACTTTCTACACCTTCCAATGAACAATTTAAATTTAAAAGCTTTACAGATAAAGGCGTAGGTTATGGCATGGAAGCTTATAGCATTGATGGCAATAATATTTTAGAGGTTTATGATACCATTAAAAACCTGAGTGAATCTATCCGCAACAACCCAAGACCAGTGATATTGGAATGCATGACCTTTAGGATGCGCGGTCATGAAGAAGCCTCTGGAACCAAATATGTACCACAAGAATTATTTGAAATTTGGGGTAAAAAAGACCCGGTGAGTAATTATGAAAATTACCTTTTGAATGAAGGAATTCTTACACAAGAAAAAATTGCGGGTATCAGAGAAATCATCAAAAAAGAAATTGATGAAGGTATAGAAACGGTAGAAAACGAGGCAGATATTATTCCCAATACTGCGTTTGAACTGAACGATATTTACATGCCAGCCAGTGTGCCAGATTCAGTTGCAAATCACCATGAATTGCAGCATGTGGTAATTAAGCCAGCAAGTGAGAATAAGAGTAGGAAACGCTATGTTGATGCCATAAGCGACGGACTTAGACAGGCTATGGAAAAACATCCTGAGCTAGTTTTGATGGGACAAGACATTGCAGACTATGGAGGTGTATTTAAAATTACCCAAGGGTTTTTGGAACAATTTGGTAAAGGAAGGGTGCGCAATACACCACTGTGCGAATCGGCTATACTTGGCGCTGGTTATGGACTTGCCATCAAAGGCATGAAGGCAATGGTAGAAATGCAATTTGCAGATTTTGTAAGTGTTGGGTTTAACCAAATTGTAAATAATTTGGCAAAGAGTTATTATCGCTGGGGGCAAAATGCAGATGTAGTGGTGCGCATGCCAACTGGCGCGGGTGTGGGTGCCGGACCATTCCATTCGCAGAGTAATGAGGCATGGTTCTTCCACGTGCCTGGCTTAAAAATTGTTTATCCTGCTAGTCCGGCTGATGCCAAAGGACTGCTTATTGCAGCAATTAATGATCCAAATCCTGTGTTGTTTTTTGAACACAAAGTGCTTTATAGAATGGTTGAATTGGAAGAAGAAGTATATGATGATTATTATATGCTAGATCTCCATAAAGCAAGATTGGTTCAAGCAGGAAATGAAGTAAGCATAATTACTTATGGAGCCGGAGTGCACTGGGCTAAAGCTTATGTAAAAGAGCAAGGCATAGATGCAGAAATCATAGATTTACGTTGTTTATTACCGTGGGATAAAGATGCTGTTGAAGCAAGTGTGAAGAAAACAGGAAAGGCTATTGTATTGCATGAAGACACCTTAACAGGCGGTATAGGTGCAGAAATTGCAGCCCATATTGCTGAGCATTGTTTTAGCTTTTTGGATGCACCTGTTAAACGTGTTGGAAGTTTAGATACACCTGTTCCCTTTAACATGGACCTAGAACAAAATTTCTTGCCAAAAGAACGATTCAAATCTGCCTTACAGGAGCTTTTGAGCTTTTAATTGCCACCAAGGCACGAAGGCTCCAAGATTTTTTTATCAATTAATGGTTTTTTGCCACAAAGGCGTTAAGGCTCCAAGATTTTTTTTTGTTTTTTGGGGTTAGTATTGAATTTTTAATATTGTGAAGTTTTTTCAATCCAACTTTGTGCCTTGGTGCCTTAGTGGCAAAATAAATTATCTCATGATAAACTTATATAGCATATCGTTGTAATTTTGGAAGCCGAAGGTTGTAGGCACTTGCCCGTGGTCTGCGCCTTCAATGCGATGTGCTTCTTTGTAATTGCCACCATGGTTTTTATAAACTACCTCGCCGTGAGTTTTGATACCTAAGAAATTATCTTGGGTACCATGTATCCAACAAAAATCTTGCTTTACTTTCTTTATTTCTTCGGCATTATCGATTTTTAAATTGGTGGTGTAAGAAGCAGGTACATTGAGTCCGGCCCCATCAGCGCTCATTACCGCCGCACTGGCAAAAGGAGCCTCAAGTATTAATTTATGCGGCCTCATGCTGCGCGGGGTTGCACTCAATTCTGTTGCCGCAGAAGTACCCATACTAAAACCATAAACTATTAATCTTTGTTCACTTAATCCTTTACTTTTTAACCATTGCATAGCTGCATCGGCATCGTTGTATAATCCTTCTTCAGAAGGTGGACCATCACTTAAACCATAACCTCTGTAATCAATCATTAACACACCAAAACGATGCTTACCACCAGTATGTGCCAAAAGCTTCGCACGTTGCCAATAGAAGTCCATGTGCCATTTATTTCCATGACAATACAAAATAACAGTATCATTTGCTATTTGGTTCAAATCGCCAATATACATGCCATAAATTTTATAGGATTTAGTATCGCCTTTACCTTTCGAATCCATGGTAAATTGATACATCATACTATCCTGAATTTTATACGATGCATCCAATTTAAAATCTTGCTCGCCAGTATAATCGTCCCACTTGTATTCGGAAATCTTATCGCTCACATTAAACAAATTACTATCTAAGCGCAAACAAGAAGTAAATAGCAACAACAATGAAGTAAAAAACAACACCTGATAAATTGAAACCTTGGTGGCAAAACCAATTAAAAATAAAACTTTGTGCCTTAGAGCCTTGGTGGCAAATTGAATTCTCTTTGTCATTTAAAACCTCCTTATAAATTGAAAGTAAACACCAATAGCACCTTTGTGATTTGGCCCTAAATAATCTACCACATTCGGTTGATTATTTACACCTGGTGCCACCCATTTTGATTCGATACCATAAGTCCATTTTTTGGGCGAATACTGAAAGCCAACTTGCGGACTCATGAACCAATTTTTAGGCTGCACTTCGCTATGAGCGCGTATTCTGCTTAATTCAAACCAATTACATAAACCTAAATAAATGAGTTTGTTTGAACCAAACTCTTTGTGCAAATTCACATCTAATTGGGGCCATAATTTTGCTTTCCACTCCCACCTATCCAATGCAAAATTGAGAGCTGGGTTGGCGCTTACACCAAGTTTATTTTTGGGGTTATACCAAAGCTCTCTACAAATTCCCATATCGGTTTGAAACACACCAAAGCTTAATGCCGTTAGGTGTATAGAACCAAAAGCTGTGGTTTTATCATTTAGGCCTTTTGCATAAAATGCACTGGTATAAGGAATAAAAATTGGAATTCCTCCAAAGTCAATTAATGGTCCTCCAATGTTAGCTCCTACTGCCTGCTCACCTTTGGCAAGCGGTTTTATGACCCTTGATGGGGCACAAGCAATAAGTAAACTCATTGTTACAATTAAGATAAATGAACTTAGTATTTTTGACATAACCTAAACTTATAAAATGCAATTTAGCATTAAATACTTAAAACAGTATTTTTAACCTATTTTCGTATTGAACCAAAATTAAATGAATAACAACGATATTATACGAAGGCTCAGATACGCCTTTGATTACAATGATGCCAAAATGGTAGAAATTTTTGCGCATGCGGGTTTTAAAGTTTCAAAAGAACAAATAAATGATTGGCTCAAAAAGGAAGATGATTTAGAATACCAAGACATAGTAGATATTCAATTGGCTATTTTCTTAAATGGATTTATCATAGAAAAAAGAGGTAAGAAGGAAGGCGAACAGCCAAAGCCCGAAAAAAGTTTAAATAACAATACCATCTTAAGAAAATTAAAAATTGCCCTTAACCTCAAGGACGATGATATATTGGCTATTTTAAAACTTGCCGACTTTCAATTTGGCAAACATGAGCTTAGCGCGTTATTTCGGAAGCCAGAACAAGACCAATATAGACCATGCAAAGACCAAATACTCAGAAACTTTTTACAAGGATTGCAATTAAAATTTAGACCAGAAAAAAAGTCGCAAAGTTCAATTGAAAAAAATGAAGATTAAGAAAATAATACAACAATATCAAATTGTTAGCTGATATATTTGACCCCTTCGGGGTCACATGTTTGTAGCAGGGTAATTAGTCTATAAACATGCGACACCGAAGGGGTCGAACATTGTTTAACCAGATACTACAGCAAAACTTCATTAGAACTTAATAATAAATCGAACCAATCCTCAAGTAATTCATTATCTTTCATAACAATTATTTTTATCATGAAAAGCTTCGTATTATTAATCGCATTTGCATTGGTTTCCAATTTAGCATTTGCACAAAAGAAACAAAAAATTGAAGTGCCAACTGAAGTTAAAAAAGCATTTGCCACTAGGTTTCCGGATGTAAAAGTTGAAGAGTGGCAAATGAAGGGCGATTTTTATGAAGCAGAATTTGAGTTAAACAATATGGAGCAATCAGTTTTGATAGATGCCAAAGGCGATATATTGGAGGTTGAAGAAGAAATAAAAGTTAAGCAGTTACCTATTGCAATTTCTGCTTATGTTGCAAAGAATTATCCCAAACAAAAAATCAAGGAAGCAGCTAAAATCACTAATGCGGCTGGCGTTGTTAGCTATGAAGCAGAAATAAAAAGTAAGGACTTGCTATTTGATTCATCAGGGAACTTTTTGAAAGAAGACAAATTATAATTGGTTCATTAAAAACAATAAGCCTCCTTTTTGAGTTTTGTAATCATGCAATTAAAATCTGTTATTTTTTGGTTTAGGCGAGATTTAAGGCTAAACGACAATGCTGGTTTATACCATGCTTTGAAATCTGGTTTTCAAGTCATACCGCTTTTTATTTTCGACCAAGATATTTTAGAAAAAATTGAAGATAAAACCGATTTGAGGGTCAACTTCATTCACCAACAAATAGAACAATTAAATACTGAGTTATTAGCGCTTGGTTCAGGCCTAATGGTTAAATATGGTAAGCCATTAGAGGTTTTTCAGCAGTTATTGCTGAACCAAAACGTTGAGGCAGTATATACCAACCACGACTATGAACCTTATGCCATCAACAGGGACCAAAACATTGCTGATTTTTTAGCGACTAAAGGCGCAAAATTTCATTCATTCAAAGACCAATGTATTTTTGAAAAAGACGAAGTTACCAAAGACGATGGGAAACCCTATACTGTTTTCACTCCCTTTTCAAAAAAATGGAAAGCAAAGTTAGCTGGCCAAGAAAATTGGAGTTTATCAAATGGGCAAATTGCCCAATCTTATTTTATTAAATCATACCTAACAGAAAAATATTTCAGCAACTTTATTCAAAAATTTCTGTTTGAACCCATACCTAGTTTAAAGGCTATGGGATTTGAAAAAGTTGAATTTGAATTCCCTAAAAAGGAAGTGGCAAGTGGCATTATAAAAAATTATACTGAACAAAGAAATTTCCCGGCAAAGCCTGGTACTAGTCATTTAGGCATACACTTTAGGTTTGGCACCATTAGCATTAGAGAAAAAGCAAGAAAGGCATTTTCATTGAACGAAACATTTTTAAATGAATTGATTTGGCGCGATTTTTACATGCAAATATTGTATCACTTTCCTCATGTAGTAAAAGGACCCTTTAGACCAGAATATGGTAACATAGTATGGCGGAACAATGAGGCAGAATTTGAAAAATTTTGTGCAGGAAAAACTGGTTACCCAATTGTAGATGCTGGCATGCGTGAACTTAACGCAACTGGTTTTATGCATAACAGGGTGCGCATGATTGTAGCCAGTTTTTTAACCAAACATTTGTTGATAGATTGGAGATGGGGTGAAGCCTACTTTGCCATTAAATTATTAGATTTTGATTTGAGTGCAAATAACGGAGGATGGCAATGGGCAGCAGGATGTGGCACTGATGCAGCTCCCTATTTTAGGGTTTTTAATCCAACGCTTCAAACAGAAAAATTTGATAAACAATTGGCATACATTAAAAAATGGGTACCAGAGTTTGGTTCGAACCAATATATTGAACCAATAGTAGTGCATGATTTTGCCAGAAAAAGATGTTTAGACGCTTATAAATCAGCACTCAGCCAAAAATAATTCTGAATTATGAATTCTGCATTCTGAATTATTTGCATTTTCATATTAATTGATTACTATTGCACATACAATCAACTCCCCCCAAGGATTTATCGGTAATTAAAAAACAAACCAAACTCCGGTTGATTGATTTATTTAAATCATTTACATGCACGATCTTACTTCGTTAACATCTATGCTCGTTTCAGAGCTAAAAGAAATTGCAAAAAATCACAGTGTCAACACAACTGGATTAGACAAACAAGGACTTATTTCGGCCATTATTGAAAACCAATCATCGGGCATCTCTGCTCCTGCAGAACAAGATGGTTCAGCAATAAAGAAAAGAGGTCGCCCAAGGGTTACCAAAGGAACCATTATTGATGAACCAATTGTTCATGGTAAGGCAAAAGAAAAAATTATTCAAAAGGTAATTGCAGTGTCACCAATTGCTGAAACCAATGAGCAGGTTACAGAAAAAAATGTACCTATCATTGAAGAAATAAAAATAGTAGAACCTATTATCCAAAACCCTTCTTTTGAAGCACCAATAGTTGTTTTGAACCCTGTTGCTCCAAGTAATACAGGAGCGCCAATTGAAAAGCTTGCTGTTACACCAAATCCTAATCCTAACCAAAATCCTAATCAGGAAAGGAAAGACAAATGGCGCAACGAAAGAAACGACCGCAATGAAAATAGAGGTGAACAAAGGCCTCATGATAGAAACGACAATAACCGCAATCAACAAAATCAGCAAAACCAACAGCCAAGACCACCTAGGCCAGAGAATGGAAATAACAACCAAGATCGTCAGCCAGAAAGAAGCGCTTACCAAGAACTAGAAGCCTTAGTAAGTTCGGAAGGCGTGCTAGAAATGATGGCCGATGGTTATGGCTTCTTGCGTTCATCTGATTATAATTATATGCCTTCACCGGATGATATTTATGTATCACCATCTCAAATAAAACTATTCGGATTAAAAACAGGCGACACTACTTTTGGAACGGTTCGTCCGCCAAAGGAAGGTGAAAAATATTTTGCCTTGGTTAAGGTAGAATCTATCAATGGAAGAATACCATCGGAGGTGCGCGACCGTGTTGCCTTTGAACATTTGACACCATTGTTTCCTGATGAAAAACTAAGACTAGCAGACAATTCGGCTAATTATTCAACCAGAATTATAGACCTTTTGGCTCCTATTGGTAAAGGTCAGCGTGGTTTAATTGTGGCACAACCTAAAACGGGTAAAACCATTTTATTGAAAGACATTGCCAACGCTATTGCTAAAAATCATCCTGAAGTATATTTATTGATTTTATTGATTGATGAAAGACCTGAGGAGGTTACAGATATGCAGCGCAGCGTGCGTGCAGAAGTAGTGGCTTCTACCTTTGATGAACCAGCAGAAAAGCATGTAAAATTAGCCAATATTGTTTTAGAAAAAGCAAAACGTTTGGTAGAATGTGGTCATGATGTGGTGATATTACTTGATTCAATTACACGTATGGCCAGAGCATTTAATACTGCACAGCCAGCCTCTGGAAAAATACTTTCTGGCGGTGTTGATGCCAATGCATTACACAAACCAAAAAGATTCTTTGGTGCAGCCCGCAAAATTGAAGATGGTGGTTCATTAACCATCATTGCAACTGCCCTTACAGAAACTGGTTCAAAAATGGATGAGGTAATTTTTGAAGAATTTAAAGGAACAGGTAACATGGAATTGCAATTGGATAGAAAGTTAGCCAACAAACGCATTTTCCCTGCAATAGATATTGTTTCATCAAGCACCAGAAGAGATGACTTACTACTCGAAAAAACCGCCTTACAACGCATTTGGGTGCTCAGAAATCATTTGGCTGATATGAACCCAGAAGAGGCCATGGATGTAATGTTAAAGAACATGCGGTCTACCAAGAACAACGAAGAGTTTTTGGCCTCGATGAATGGATAGGGAGGAAGACTTGGAGAAGGGGTGAATGGGAGATGGGGTGAGAAAATATAAAGCATAAAAAAAGTGGGCTAGCCCACTTTTTTTATGTCTCAAATATAATTTGATTTCATCTTCTCCCCCTTCAACAATAATTTCGTTTCCATCCCGCGTGAGGGCGTCCGCCAGCCGGCGGATTCGCCCCTACAACTGCTAATTTTTCACCAAAACCAACAAAGGAATTCGGGTGTGAAAAGCCATGTGTTTGCTGAGGCTTTTGTGGAATAACCTATCGAAAAAATTGCGGTTGTGCTTAGCCATTACAAGTAAATCTACTTTGTTTTCTTCTACATAATGATTGATACTTTCAATCACGTCACCTTTTTCTAATTCCACAAAACGGATGTTTGGATAGGATATTTTATGTTTGTTTTTTGTGAAGAAATTATTCTCCGCATTGAAGTAATGATCGGCATCAGATTTTACATGCAAAATATCTAGTGGACAATCAAATTGTTCTGCAAAATAAATCAAGCGCATCAATGATGGAAATTCAGGTTCATTGTAATCTGTGGCATAAACAATTTTAGAATATTCTTTATAAACTGCATCTTTGGGTATTACCATAACTGGCACCTGAGTTTTTGCTACTACAGAGGCTGCATTGGTGCCAAATAAAATTTCGGCAGAACCAGATGAACCGGTTGTGCCCAACACAATTAAATCTGCCTCTTGTTTTTCAGAAAAATCACAAATTTCTTCTGCCACAAAACCATACTTGCTGTGCACAGAATAGTTAACGCCACAATCCTTTAAAACCTCTTTTTCTAATTTGTTAAATAAAAAGGTAGTTTGATCTTCAATTTCCTTAACAAGCAATTGGTAAGTTTCTGCTGGCATAGTTGAGTCGACCATTGCCACTTGGTTAATGTGCAATACACTAATGCTAGCCTTTAATTTATGAGCTAAAGCAATGGCATGAAGCAAGGCTTGTTTAGCCGGCTGCGAAAAATCAGTTGGGATAACAATTTTTGAAATCATAATAGTATTGGTTTAATATATAATTCTGACAAATAAAAATTTGAGGAAAATTAAACTTCCTAAAATCTTAAATCAAAATTACCAAACCATTGTTAATTTAAAAATGATAATTCGCATATATTTTAATCAAATAAGTGGGTTTGATGCAAAAATTTCGGTTATTACCTTGAAAATTTCTAATAAAAACCTATAATGCGCTTAGTAAAATCAACTTAATTCCTTTTTTTCATATGAATTCAAACAATGTAAAAACAAACTGGGGCCAGTTCATTCCTTTGGTAATTGTATTTTTTTTCTGGGGGTTTGTTGCCGCAAGTAACGACATACTGATACCCGTTTTCAAAGAAACATTTAAACTATCTCAAGGAGAAAGCCAATTGGTTTCTTTGGCATTTTATATTGCTTACACCGTTGGGTCATTAATCTATATGGGAATTTCAATGCTGATAAAACAGGATTTGGTAAACAAGGTTGGATATAAAAATGGCCTGGCACTCGGTTTAACCATATCTGCCTTGGGAACATTGCTTTTCTATCCAGCTGCAAATTTGGGGTCGTTCCCGCTTATGCTTTCTGGCTTGTTTACTGTAGCGCTTGGATTTTCATTGCAACAAACTGTTGCCAATCCACTGGCTATAGCCTTAGGCCCCATTGAAACAGGCTCTCAACGCTTAACTTTAGCAGGCGGAATTAACAATCTTGGAACCACCATTGGACCGTTAATTGTTAGTTTTGCCATATTTGGCTCAGCTAGCTCAAGTAACGCATCTATGAGTATTGAAAGTGTTAAAATACCTTATTTGGTTTTAGGTTTCGCCTTCCTTTTGGTTGCCATATTATTGAAATTTTCATCCTTACCAGACAAACCTCAGGCCATGGAAGTAGCATCAAATGAAATAGGTTCAACTAGAAATTCTGCTCTTAATTATCCTCAATTAATTCTAGGCATGATAGCCATTTTTGTTTATGTGGGAGTTGAAGTGTCAACTGCCAGTAACCTGCCTGCCTATATGGAAAAAAACTTAGGGTTTCTTACCAAAGATATCGCTCCATATATCTCTTTATATTGGGCTAGTTTAATGATTGGCAGATGGACTGGGGCTGTAGAAGCCTTTACCGACATTATGAGCACTCAAAAAATATTGAGATTTATTGCTCCTTATATTGCCTTTGCTGTTTTCTTATTTGTAAATGCAATCGCCAATCATGATTTAAGTCCATTTTATATTTATGGATTTATTATCTTGGTTTTAATTGCAGCTGATATTGCAAGCAAAGGAAATCCTGCACGCATGCTTCTTATATTTTCATCTTTAGGCATTGCAGCGCTTATTGTGGGAATGTTAACTACTGGTATGACTAGTGTTTATGCCTTTACCAGTGTTGGTTTATTTTGCAGCACACTTTGGCCTTGTATTTTCACTTTAGCCATAAGTGGATTGGGAAAACACACCAGCCAAGGAAGTAGTTTTTTAATCATGATGATCATGGGAGGTGGAATTATCAGTTGGCTACAGGGATTTGTTGCAGATGAAATGAACAATATCCAATATAGCTATATTGTGGGCGTATTTTGCTTCGCTTATTTAGCCTTTTATGCATGGAAAGTTAGCGGAATTCTTAAAAGCCAGGGAATTAATTTTGACAAAAAATTGAGCGGCGGACACTAAATAAACCTCCCTTAATAAACCAAA
Source organism: Bacteroidia bacterium (assembly GCA_044377255.1). Classification (GTDB taxonomy): domain Bacteria; phylum Bacteroidota; class Bacteroidia; order UKL13-3; family UKL13-3; genus B1. The sequence continues at coordinate 1,713 of JBILJL010000029.1, read as the reverse complement.
AGAAGCGCAGGAAAAGTATTTTTCGTGCGCTTCTTTTATTTAAATACTTCCAAAGCGGGTAACGCCCTCGCGTTAAAGTTCCATAAAGCTTGATTCTCATATGGCGAGCCCTCTTTTGAAGTGCTACCTTTAAAAGAAATCCATTCGCCTCCCCAATAACAGAAACCTTGGCCGTTTGTTGCGTTACTTGTTACTTGGCGAATTTTATTTAAAAATTCTTTTTGACCCAAACTTGTTGCTGGGTAATTTGGTATTAATTGATTGCTATCACCCAATATGTTGTTGGTCCAATCATTCCATGCTAAAGTAAATGGATAAGATGTTTCGGCAATGATTACCGGCTTGCCCGTTAGTTTTGCCACATTGGATAATTGTAATTGCAAACTATCTAAATTCTTGCCATGCCACATGGGATAATAAGATAAGCCAATGATATCTACATTTACCGAACCAATAAAATTGAGGTAATTTATCACATCTTTATAACCTGCATATTGCAAAATAATTTTGGTAGAAGAATCAACCTTGTTTACAGCATCAATACCAATATTCATGAGTTCTAAAAACTGTGTTCTATTGCTAGCTTTTCCTTCAGGCCATAAAAAACCATTGTTCACCTCATTGCCAATTTGAATATAATCCGGATGTATTTCCTGCACAATTAATTGGGTATAATTAAATACACTGTCTTTTAAAATAACATACGGTAAATCTTTCCAAACTGCAGGCTTTGCTTGCGCGCCAGGATCGGCCCAAGTATCTGAATAATGTACCGTGAGCCAAACCTTTAAACCAATTTGTTTTATTTCGTTGCTAAGCTGTTTCACTTCTTCTAAACCGGAAAATCCTCCTGCAGGGTCTTTCCATAGTCTCAAGCGAATGGTATTAACACCTGCATTTTTAAGGGTAAGCAACATGTCCTCCTTAACCCCATTTTCATTATAAACAGAAATTCCAGATGCCCGTAATTGTGGCAACATCGACAAATCAAAACCCTTAACAAAAGGGTTTGGTTCAGGCAGAATTATTTGTTTTTTTGAATCTTTTTTGCAGGCAAATAAAAAAAACCAAAGGCCAATTATACAAAAATTAAACCACTTCATTTTACTAAATCTTATACCTAAAACCACCATAAAACATCCTACCAAAAACAGGGCCCCATGTCATACTAGCATCAAAATAAGTTCCAAAAGGAGTTGCTCCATCTAAGATGGCATTGGGTTGCTGGAAGTTAAAAATATTCTCACAACCAACATATACATCAATCCTTTTCTTGAAGCTTTTACTCACTTGAGCATTGATCATTGTAAAAGGATCAGACTGGTTATTTAACCTCATTGGTTCAGGGTTACCTTGTGTAGATGGAATACGTTTTTGCCCAACCCAACTGGCTGTTAAATCAAAATTCCATTTGCTTTTTGTGGTATAAGATAAATTAACAAACCACCTATTTTGAGCAATCATTGGAACTGATAATAAGGCTTGGTTGTATTGTGTTTTCACATCAAGCCAACGGTAGGCAAACCTAACATCAAATCTGCGTATTGGCTGATAATCCAATTGAAGCTGCAAGCTCCTGCTATAAGAAGCTCCATTTAATTGATAAAACTGAACTTGCTGTGCGTTTGCATCTCTATCTACTAAAACTTGCTTATCGAAAATGGTATAATAATAATCTATTCCAAAGGAGCCTTTTTGGTAATTCAATTTGAA
>JBILJL010000271.1:0-3690 GCA_044377255.1 Bacteroidia bacterium | reverse complement strand
TTAACTATGCATTTGCAAGAGGCACTACCGTTTCTGGAACTGCCACCGTTCCTACCTCAGAAACCATGTTAGTACAAAGTTCATCAGATTGCGGAAAAACATGGATTACCAGAGTAAACATACCAAGTGCTTCCATTTCAACTATTGGAGACAATACAACAACAGTTCCAAGTTCGGTTAATTTTGTTCCTAGTGAGGCATCGAAATGGAAAGAGGTGATTTATAACAATGCTAATACATTCCCTAAAGTGGGCAATGTCATGTTTAGAATTGTTTTCAATTACCAGGGAGGTAATAACTTCTACCTCGACAATGTTCGTGTTGGAGATGGTGTTGCAAGTGGCTTAAACAACCAATTGGCCTCAGAATTAAAATTAGTTGTTTATCCAAATCCATTCTCTGGGAACGCCAGCTTAACTTATGAGTTAAAAGAAAAAGAAAATGTGGTTATTGATATTATTGATGTAGTTGGTAAACACATTGCAACCCTTCAAAATGGCACCCAAGAAGAAGGACACCAAAGTGTTTTGATAGACAAAACGGCCTTAAACCTACAAGCTGGAATCTATATTGTACAGTTAAAGGTTGGCAATTCAAGTATAAGTCAGAAAATAATTGTAGAATAAGTTAGCTGATTCTCAATATAAAATCCCCGTAAACTTTGGTTTGCGGGGATTTTTTATTTTTAAATTTGGCAAAAAACAGATAGATGCCTATTTTCGCAGATGGAGAGTTGGCAGAGTGGTCGATTGCGGCAGTCTTGAAAACTGTTGTCTGTTACAGGACCTGGGGTTCGAATCCCTAACTCTCCGCCAAAACAAACAAAAGCCTGATTTTGCATTGCAAAATCGGGCTTTTTTGCGCTAGCGACCTTGAAACGGAGCTCAGCGTGAGTTTCAAAAGGTCGATTGCGCAAAAAAGCCTGCTGCTTGGAGCGGAGCGGAAAGCAGCAGGCTTTTGTTTGTTTTGAAGCCTCCCCCACTGGGATCACGGAGTAATCCCTAACTCTACGCCAAAACAAACAAAAGCCCAGGCCTTGTGGGAGTTCCTGGATAGTAAACAATTGTAGCCTAGCGATCGGAATTTGAAATTTCGAATTACATCCCACAAATTATTTTTTCAATATTGCTATTGGTTTTCCATTTAAACCTGCTTCAACCAGCCATGCAACAAATTCTGCAAATGGTTTTATATCGTGATCTACACTTGCACTTTCTAAAGCATTCATATATCTATTTCTTTCTTCAACAGGGATTACTGTCCAAGGATATCCACCTGAAGTGAGCATTGCATTCATAAGAAAGCGACCAATGCGTCCATTTCCATCCATATAGGGATGTGTATAGACAAAAATAAAATGCCCCAAAACAGCCCGCACTCCTGCATGTTCTTCCATTTCTAAAAGTTCAAATAATACAGGCATTACATCCCGCACAGCATCTTTATTAATAGGGGTATGTTTAGATTGGCTGATATAAACTTGATTGTTCCGATATCCTGCCAAATCTGATGGCCTTATTAAACCCACAGTAACACTTGGTCCAAATAATTCACGATACCAATCACCGTGGTCAGCATCTACAACCTTTCCTCCATTTTCTCCATTTTCTCCATTTATAATTTTACGGATACTCTCTTTTACTGACTTAAAGGCTTGCCAATAGCCACGGGCAGCCATGGCGTCCTTTTGCTTTTTATCCGCATCATTCCCTTCAATATTCCAATCCCCCAATCTTACCCGTTCAATCAATTCAGGTGTTACGGTATATTTTTCAATCGATAAGGAATGATATGCATCAGTAGTATATAGTTCTTCTATTTGATTTAGGAATTTTTCTTTGTCTTTTGGAATACCTGGTGCATCAGGAAAAACTTCAATTATAATATCCCTCATTTCATGCCACATTAATTTTATTCGATTTACATAAGGTGATTTTTCACGATTGCTAAATTTAATGGGTGATTTTTCTTCAAATGGATCAATTTCTCTAACATCATACCCGGCAGCCTTCATCGTCTTAAGAATGGTATCGGCAATTTTATTTTGGTCTAAATTTCGGTAAGCACCGGCTAATCTTCCGGCAATTTTGGAATGTCCACGATCTAAAAGAATCCCAAGTAATTCAGAAGCATCTTTGATCATCAAGAGGGCCGCGCGCCCATCAGTTGATTGCGATGAGAAAAAGGAAGGAGAACTATGAATAATTGATGAAGGTAAATTCATCACCCTAATACCCTTCCAATTCTCCACCTCTACCATATTTGGAAGCGGTGACTTCATCGAAAACAAGGAGGTGCCAAAAAGTAACTCTGTTGGCAAATTGTTACCATTTGAGCTTTTTATGATCAATTGTTTAGGCACGGAATAATTACCTGAATTTAGAATCAATGATTGCTCCGCAGAAATACAATAGTCATCTCCATAACGATCTTCAAGATACCGCGAACAGAACCCCCAAAATGATAGATACCATGATGTGCTATCACCTTGTGGCTCTTCAGGGGGTGCTGAAATATACCAGCCCTGTAAAACTACCCTTATAAATCCATTCTGCAATAGTCTTTGCCTATGAACCCTTGTAAGGTCAGATGTTTTAATACCTACAATTCCATTATCCTGAAGTACTTTCAACATTTCTAAGGATTCTGCCAATTTTTCTCCTGGTGTCGCCATTTGCTTTTGTATTTTTTCTATTGATTGACGTAGTTCGATTGTTATTAATCTGTGTTGTGCAATTATTATTAATTCGTGCAAGTTATGCAATTATTAAGCGCAAAACAAAATAATCAGGCGCATTTAGTATGTAAATATAAATGTTGAGTGCAATTCACCAATTTGAAAATCTGGATGTAATTATTGTCAAATTTTCTGATCTAAAAACTTGACAAATTGCCCGCCTTAGCAAAATGAAGCTATGGCGGAGAAACTCCGCCTTGGCTATGATCTGGTTTGAAGCTTCCTAAAGGATAGTGAAAATTAGGGTTGACCTATTTAGAGAAGCTAATTAATTGAAATATAAGCCAAAGAGCTAGAAAATATTTTTAATGCTAAAACATATTGTCATTTCAATTATATTCGAGTTATGAAACAATTGCAAAAAAAGACTCCAATGATAGAAACACTTAGCTTATTTGAGCAAGTAGCAATTTCTGAAAGTTTGATCCAAGCTCCAGCAGTAAAATTACCCGAATTGCGGTTTGATATTGCCGAACAATTAAGCATTGCATTACAAAATAGAGACAAGGATGCCCTGGTATTTTTGATTTCAGATAGTATGATATCAGACGACCTAAAAAACAAACATGCTTTTATCCAAAATTACTTATCATACTGTAAAACCTTAGAGCGAAAGCATGGCAAAATAATAGTTCAAACATTCAATGGTGCTTGTAATGTAGGCTATTGCAGACTAGGCAAAAAAGGAGTAACGGTTTCTGTAAACACCCAGCAAAACAACAAGCAGGTATGGAAATTTAACCTTATCTGGGACCTCGACAAAAATGGAAAAGTGGATTTGGGAAAATGTTTAAATATGAAAGTGAAACGGGAGGATGTTTGATATTCAATGTTTGTATATCTTGAAATGCTAAGACCCCTTCCCCACTAATTTCATCATCACCGCAATGTCAGGCATCATTTCTTTTTCTATAAAATTAGCATCAAAAACTACCTTTCCTTTAAAAGGTTCA
>JBILJL010000270.1:0-3695 GCA_044377255.1 Bacteroidia bacterium | reverse complement strand
CGTGCTCCCTTCCTCCAGAACCTATTAGCAGAATATTAATCATAGGGCAAATATAAAACTATCTGAGTGAACTCATGCTCTTGTATATACTTCAAAAGTATGGGCATAAGGGTTTTTCTCATCTGCCAATTGAAGCTCAGAACTTTCCAATTTCCATTCATTTTCTGGCAAGGGTACCATAAAACTATCGGCTTCAAAAGTGTGGTGAATTCTTGTTAAATAAACTTTGTGGCAAAATTGTAACGATTGCCTATAAACACTGTCGCCACCAATAACAAACAAATGGGTTAATCCTTGTTCCACGGCATATTCAATTGCCGATTCAATATCTGAAAAAACTTCGCAACCATCAACAAAGGCAATTTTTCTGGAAACAATAAGGTTAATTCTGTTAGGCAATGGTTTGCCAATTGAATCGTAGGTTTTTCTGCCCATGAGCACGGCATAACCAGTGGTAATTCTTTTGAAAAATTTTAAATCGTTTGGCAAATAACAAAGCAATTCATTGTTTTTTCCAATGCCATTATTTTCGTCGGCAGCAACTACAAAAGCTATTTCAATCATATATCAATTTAAATAAAGAAGGCCCCACATTGCTGCGGGGCCTTACTGTTATACTAAGTTCATTTTAATTCTTTTTCCTATTTCGTCTATATCTGCTTTGAACTTCTTGTCGGTTTCCATTAAGTCGTTCACCGTTTGGCAAGCGTGAATAACCGTAGAATGGTCTCTTCCGCCAAAGTGCATTCCAATGGTTTTAAGCGACGACTTGGTTAAGTCTTTTGCATAAAACATAGAGATTTGACGAGCTTGTACTATTTCGCGTTTACGTGTTTTAGATTTAACTTGTTCAACAGGGATAGTAAAATAATCGCAAACCAATTTTTGTATGTATTCAATAGAAATTTCGCGGGTATTGTTTTTCACAAAATTCTTCAAGATTTGTTTTGCTAAATCTATGTTTACTTCTTTTCGGTTCAAGCTGGCCTGAGCCAATAAACTTACCAGTGCACCTTGCAATTCTCGGATATTGGTATTGATATTATGACTTACATACTCTACCACCTCGCGGCTAAGGGTAATGCCATCATTGTACATCATGTATTCAAGTATTGCTTGGCGGGTTTCAAAATCTGGAGTTTGCAAGTCTGCAGAAAGGCCCCATTTAAACCTACTCAACAAGCGCTCATCCATACCTTTTAAATCTTTAGGCGCACGGTCACTGGTTAAAATGATTTGCTTGCCTTGTTGGTGTAGGTGGTTAAAAATAGTAAAGAATATTTCTTGTGTTTTTTGTTTGTTTTCCAAAAACTGAACATCATCTACTATTAATACATCAATTTGTTGGTAGTAATTAATAAAATCTTGGTTAGAATTATTTCTGATTGCATCTACAAATTGGTTCATGAATTTTTCTACAGGAACATAAACCACAATTTTATTGCGGCTATTCTGCTTAATTAAATTACCAATTGCGTGAACCAAATGCGTTTTACCTAAACCAGTTTCGCTAAAAATCATTAATGGATTAAAAGAAGTGCCACCAGGTTTGTTGGCAACTGCAATACCTGCACTGCGCGCTAAGCGGTTGCAATCTCCTTCAATAAAGTTATCAAAAGTTAAACTTGGATTTAGGTTACTATCAATGTTTACCTTTTTAATACCAGGAATGATAAATGGGTTTTTAATACTTGGGTTCAAGTTGATGCCAACGCTGCTTTGCTGCAAGTCTGCTTTTGAACTTGTGCTACCAGGTATATTAACTATATAAGGACTAGAACTAGCCGTTCCGTTTTCCACTATAATATTGTATTCTAAACGTGCGCCAACACCTAATTCTTGTTTAAGGGTCTTTTTTAACAAACTTACATAGTGCTCTTCAAGCCATTCGTAAAAGAATTGACTAGGAACTTGAATGGTTAATACTTTGTTATCTAATTTTATGGGTTTAATAGGTTCAAACCAAGTTCTGAAACTTTGAGCTGGTACATTATCTTGTATCAATTTAAGGATGCCATTCCAAACATCTTCACAGGTTTTTTCTATCATAATCATTTCCTTCATTTACAGCCGTGAAAATGACTAAAAAACTTCACACAAAAAAATGTTTTCAACACGTTTTTGAAAAAAAAGTGACTAAAAAAATTTACCCACTGATTTATAACACAAATAAAAAATGTTTGAAAATAAATTTTTCTATTTCAACATTTGTTATTAAAGAATATATTCATCTATTCTTAACATTGGCCCAAACTACTATATTTATCGGGAGAAAGAAGGGTTAACACTAAATTAATATTTCACCCATTCTGAATGTTTGTTAGCGAAAACAATTGACTATTTACCTGCGCAACAGTGTTTACAAAGGGTTCAAAAGTAAAATTCAACTTGCCTAATTGTAAACCTGCCCATCCCACTTGGTTCACAATTACTTTTTGGTGTATAAGATTATCATAAAATATGGGTTCAGGCAAAAATGTATGTGTATGTCCGCCCAAAATTAGGTCGATATTCTTTGTTTGGGTGGCTAGCACTTCATCGCTCACTTTATTCTCTCTGTATTTATAACCCAGGTGAGAGAGACAAATAACCAAATCACATTTTTTCTTAAATTTTAATTCTTCGGCAATGCTGTTTGCTACCTTAATTGGATCATTATAAATTATCCCTTTGCAAAGATTTTCAGGCACTAAACCATTGAGTTCAATCCCTAAACCAAACACGCCAATTTTTAAACCTTTTTTACGGTAGATTTTATATGGTTGAATTTTTTCTTTGAGCAGCGTTTTTGAAAAATCATAGTTGGCATTTACAAAATCAAATTTTGCATGAGGCATTTGTTTTATTAAGCCATCAATGCCATTATCAAAATCATGGTTTCCTAGAGTTACGCAATCGTAACCCATTTCACTCATTAATTTGTATTCTAATTCTCCGCCATAAAAATTAAAATAGGGCGTACCTTGAAAAATATCACCAGCATCCAAAAGCAAGAGTTCTCCTTCTTCCTGTCTGATCCTATTTATTAAGGTGGCACGAACGGCCGCTCCGCCTTGGCCGCCTAAATTTTTATCAGCTAACGGAAAAGGTTCAATTCTACTATGCCAATCATTGGTGTGCAATACACATAAGGTTTTGGGTTTTGCCTGAGCCAAAACGCGAACAGGAGAATTGGCCAAAGCGCCAAAGCCCACTAAATACAAAGTTTGTTTAATAAAATCTTTGCGTTTAATTCTTTGTAATTCTTCCATCCTTTATTGATTGTAAGGTTTCGCCCTCATAATACATGTCTTTCATTTGCGCAATCAGCACATCTCTAATTTTCTGATTTAAGTTAAGTGTTTCAATGGGATTTTTAAGCGCATCTGCTTTGTCGCCTCCGTTGGCCAAATAATCGCTGGTGAGGATCCAATAATCTTTGTTCAAATCAAAAGCTGCACCTTGAACTTGAATAGCAGTTGCTTGGTTGTTTTGAATAACTAATCTTAAACCAGAAACGGGTGCACCATTATTTTGCGCAATTAAATTGAACAATTCTGCACATTTATTCCCTTTAAGTTTTAGCATCACCAATTGGTTATCGAATGGCATTAACTCGTAAACGGTTCTAATATATACATTGCCAGCATAAATAGTTGGAATGCGTAAGCCACCATTATTTAAAACGCAGAAATCTGGATTGTAGCCATTTTTGA
>JBILJL010000269.1:0-3697 GCA_044377255.1 Bacteroidia bacterium | reverse complement strand
ATTGGCGCTGGATTGTGGTAATTATAAAGCAGACTTATAACAGATTTTGCTCCATCTACCAATAGCGTTGGGTCTAGGCGTTTATCGAAATGATTCTCCATATAAGCCATTTCACCATTTCTATTTTCCTTTAGCCAATTTTCAAGGTGTGATGCTTCCTTTTCTAAAAACTTAGCTTGGGAGATACCGCAAGCAGAAAACCCAAGTCGAATGGCCTCCTCCTTTATTAATTGCGTGTATTTTTCTCTTTGGTTCAAGCCTTGGCAAATTAGTAAAAAAATAAACCTTACCTAAATTCATTTAGGTAAGGTTTATTATAAAAAGTTAATATGCAGAAAAAATTAAATAACTACATCTTCTCCTTTTGCATCAATAAACTTATAGTTTATTAAATGAAGGCTTTGGTTAGGATTTACCTTAATCCATTGTTTATATTGTTTGAACCAATTAAACCTTGGCGATGATAACCAACCATCTTTTAAATAAGCGGCAAGAAAAGGATGAACTTCAATTGAGAATCCTTTTAAATGAAGGTTTTCAATCAAATATTTTACATGGCTATTGATATCATCAACAATACTTACACTTGATTGTATCTCTCCACTACCAAGGCAGGTAGGGCATTTTTCATTTGTAATTACAGCCATTTGAGGCCTAACGCGCTGACGAGTAATTTGGATCAAACCGAAAGGACTCATAGGAAGAATCTTATGTTTGGCACGATCCGTTTTCATTACTTCTTTGAGTTTTTCGTAAACCAACTTGCGGTTACCAGCTGTTTTTAAATCTATCAGGTCAATTACAATGATGCCGCCCAAATCTCTTAATCTCAGCTGGCGAGCAATTTCCTCAACAGCTTCCATGTTTACCTTAAGGGCATTTTCTTCTTGGTTTTCGCCTTTGTTAGAAGTATTGCCACTGTTCACATCAATAACATGCAAGGCTTCAGTATGCTCTATTATGAGGTATGAACCTCCCATAAAATTTACCTCTTTGCCAAAACTGGTTTTTATTTGTTTTTCAACGCCATGATGCTCAAATATGGGTAATTTACCATTATATAATTTTACAATATTTTCTAATTCTGGTGATTTACTCTTGAGGTAAGCCTTAATTTTGGTATATAAAAAGTTGTCGTTAATTTGTATGTTGGTGTATGTCTCATTTACCAAATCTCTTACCATTGTAAGGGTTCTGTCGTTTTCTCCCAAAACTTTTTGAGGAGAAGTAGCATCCACCAATTGCTTGCATAGTTTGTTCCACTTACCTAACAAATCTTTTAGGTCGTTTTGCAGGTCTTCTATGCTTTCATTTTCGGCATTGGTTCTAATGATTACGCCAAAATTCTCGGGTTTAATAGAAACAATAGCCTCTTTTAAACGCTTGCGTTCTTCTTGCTTTACAATTTTTTTGGAAATACTGATGCTACTATCAAATGGCATGAGTACAATAAACCTTCCGGCTAAAGATAATTCGCAGCTAAGGCGAGGTCCTTTGTTTGAAATAGGTTCTTTGGTAACCTGAACCAAAAGTTGTTGGTTACGTTTCAACAAATCAGTTACCTTACCACTTTTATTGATATCGGCTTCTAGGTGTTGTTTTTGGATGGAATGATCTTTAGGCCTGCTGCTGCGCAGCATCCTAGTAAATTTTTGGGTAGATTGAAATTGTGGTCCTAAATCAAGGTAATGTAAAAAAGCGTCCTTTTCATGTCCAACATCAACAAATGCTGCATTGAGACCAGGCATAATTTTTCCAACAGTTCCTATATAAACATCCCCAACTTGAAAGCTGCTGTCAACTTTCTCGTGGTGTAGTTCAATGAGTTTCTTGTCTTTAAGAATAGCAATATCTACCCCTCCCGAAGGGTTTGAATTGATAATTAATTCGTAATTCACTGCATAAATATGTTAGGCAATCAACCATTATTAGTTGTTGCAAGGTGAGGGAGGGTTAATAAAATAACTTAAGAATGGGGTGTGAACAGAAAAAGAAGTAAGCACTTAAAAACTTACTTCTTTTTCAATTCAAATTACTTCTTCTTGTGTCTGTTTTTACGAAGACGTTTTTTGCGTTTGTGGGTTGCGATTTTATGACGCTTTCTTTTCTTACCGCTTGGCATGTTAGTTTGATTTTTTAAGGTTATTAATACTGATTTCTATATTCTTCTTTGCCTCCTCATCAGGAACAAGTCCTTTAAAGGTTTCAAAACATTTTATTGCTTCATTTTTCTTTCCTAGCTGACTGTAGGCTTCGCCGAGGTAGTAATGAAATTCGGGGTTCATTGGTTGAATACGAGTCAATGTTTCAAAACGTGCAGCGGCTTTATCTACCTGCCCACTTCTCATTGACAACATTCCCAATGTATAATTGGCTTCAACGTTATTAGAATCTCTGCGCGTTACATCCTTTAACAACTGAACACCCTTCATGATATCTAAATCATTTTGGATATAACAAATTGCCAAAGCATTTTTTGCTTCAAGGTTCTCTGCATTTAGGCTAATTACTTTTTCAAATGCCTGGATGGCTTCTTTCGACGCATAAATTTGCATCGAAGTATCTTCGCAAGTTGCGGCAAATTCATAAAACCTAAAACCTGCGTTGAACCATGAGTTTTCATCGCCAATACGAGCAGCCACTTTATTAAAATAGTGAGCGCCTGCCAATTTAAAACCCAATGAATCCCAAGTAGCAGACAATCCTGCAATTTCAAAAATACGTGAATCAGGTTTGTTTGCCAACTCAGTTTGCGTTGCAATTAATTGCCAAGTTTCTGCATTAACAGAGTCCTTTAATCCAGCCAAATAAGCATTAAAATCGAATGGAGCATGGGTAACCGGAATTACCACACTTGCACTCTGTTCTGGATCTGGGGTGGATGATTTATAATTCATATAAACCAAAATTCCAACCAAGCTCAATAGAACTGCTATAATGATTATTTGAGCCTTATTAAATTGCATTAATTATGCTTCTTTTAACGCTTGCTTTGCTTCAGCTTCTCTTTTTGCAGCTGTAGTTTTAACAACCTCACTTTTCTTGATTTTTTCAACAAAAGTTTTTGCAGGCTTAAATGATGGAATATAATGCTCATCAATTACCATAGCAGTATTTTTAGAGATATTACGAGCAATCTTCTTTGCGCGTCTCTTAATAATAAATGATCCAAAACCACGGAAATAAACATTTTTTCCTTCGGTCATGTTGTTACGTACTACTTTAAAGAAAGACTCAACTACTTCTTGAACTTGATTCTTTTCTACACCTGTTTTAAGTGAAATCTCTTGGATAATTTCTGCTTTAGTCATTGTTAATCTGTATTATATGATTGATTATTTTTCGATTTTCTTCTCAAATTCCCACTCGTAAGGGGTTGCAAATGTATGTATTATAACTGAAAAATGATGTTTTTTTTGTAAAATATTTCATTTTTCTTGCCAACCCTTTATGACACCTCAAAAAAAATTACTCAATTGGTACGGTTTGAATCAAAGAGACCTCCCATGGCGAAAGACGCGAGATCCCTATGTAATTTGGCTTTCAGAGGTTATTTTACAGCAAACCAGGGTGCAGCAAGGCCTTCCTTATTTTGAAAATTTTTTGGCAAAATTTCCTTCAGTTTTTCTCTTAGCCTCTGCAAAAGAAGACAAAATTCTCAAACTTTGGCAAGGATTGGGCTATTATAGTAGGGCCA
>JBILJL010000268.1:0-3705 GCA_044377255.1 Bacteroidia bacterium | reverse complement strand
TTTATTAGGAAAATAGGTAATTTATTTAAACCAGAGTGGGGATGCTATCAAGTAAAAGGGCAAAACAATTCATCACCGATTGCAATGTTTAATATTACCGATTTTTAACAATAACTTAGATATACCAAGTGTTACACTTATAACTTGCACTTACAATTATTTAATTTGCATAATTGAATTTATACTGCTAAGTTTGATTTAGAGAAAAATCACCCTATGAAAATTAATCACCCAATTTCAATATTGTATTTACTTTTGATAGCCTTTACTTTTTTACAATGCAAAAAGGTGAATAAGCAAGAATGTAGTGATGAAATTAAGGTTGAAACAATCTCACCAAATGAAAAGGGCTTGATCAAATATAAGGCGAATGACACTATAAGGTTTTTAAATACTAGTACTTTTGATACCATTACTTACATAGAAAACGGATTTGTAAATGATTGGGGTTATATAACTGTTGGCCCAACGGATGATGTGCCTTGTGCGTATAGTTATAAATTAGAAAGAAATAGTTTGTTATTTCAAGAATTAGATGCTCCAAAAGGCTTAAATATATCCATTCAATATAAAAATTTTAAGGAACGTCCATTGGGGAAAATATTCAATATTGATTTTGAAGGAGTAATTTATTCTTGTGTTTTAGACCGAATTTTGGAACCTTCAATGAAAGATACTTTAACAATGCGAGGTAAGTTCTATAGTAATGCTGCCAGATTGTTGACAAATTATAATGCAACACCTCCTTCTGGATTGGTTTCAATATACTCAAAAGATTATGGTATATTAAGAATTGAATTACCCAATAAAATATGGCTTGAAAGGCTATTTTAAAAAGAACAACTATTATGAAACAAATTTTTCTAACCCTAATTCTTTGCATAGTTTGCAAATTGAATTTTGCTTTTGGAATTCCTAAAGTTTTGCCCAAAGATTCTATTGTTACTAAAAATGAAATAGTTGTGGGAAGCATTAGCCAGACTAGTGTTTTAAAAAGCAATGATTGGGGATTTCTAAAATATCTCTTTTTTGGTGTAACTCAATTTCTTCCTATTTGGGGTAAATATGACGAGGGAAATTGCACCAACATTGGCATTCCTTTACTCTCTTTTGATAGGGAAAGTGGCAAGACTCCAAATGAAATAAGAGGGGGTATTATTTCTAAGGTTCAAGATTCAACAAGTTTAACCTTCCTCATTTATAGAAATATTTATGAAAATGCCATCATTTCATTAATAAATGATAAGCCTGAAATAGGATTAAATAGCTTGGCAATAAGGGCTAAAAATGCTGCGTTTGTTTTTTGGCTAGGAGTGAATAAAAATGGAGAGAATTTATCCGCTGATTCTTTGGCATATTTTTACAACACTGTTAATGATATTTTAAATGGTTGGGAAGGCAAAATTGGTGGTTTTGAAGGTAAGAAAAGGCAGGTTTATCGCGCGAGGGAGAATATTATTATAATGCAGGCAGTAGATTACTTGGAAGCATCATTGTTACAAGGTGCTAATAGATATCCTTCTGCTGATAAAAGTAGAAATAAAGAAATGATTTTTGAAATTAGTCATTCATTATTTACGGCTGCTAATAATCCTTTTTCTGGCATTAACACCAATGACCCAGATCCACTTGGAGCTTTCTGGGTGGATAATAATATGAAATTAATTGTGGGTGCTTCGATTGGGATGAGTGCTATTTATTTAAACGACAGATTATCAGGTTTTTGGAGTTTTAATAAGCATCCAAAAAGATGGGCAAGTGCTGCTAACGCGCAAATAAATGAACTCATGTGGTTTGACAATAAATCTATGAGCGCAAGAGGTAAATACCCTAGTGCTGGTTATGCAGAAGGGCCTGGTTATTTCGATTTTGCATTTGCTTGTTTATTGCCTTATTTTCAAGCATTCAAAAACTTTACAGGTGGAAGTGTGCAAAGATTTGGACCTTATAGAAAAAAGATTTATAGTGTAAAATCAGAGTATTTAGATAATTATTACAATGATGAGGAATACCTTAAATTATATGATTGGTTTATTGGTGTAAAAATGCCAAATGGTGAATCACCAACAATAGATGATACTAAGGCCGGTAAAACTTTTCCTGCAATTGCTTTAAGCGGAGAAAAAAGACATGCCTTTAATACCAATGGACTTGCAGATGAATTATCCTCTGGAATGTGGTTAGGTACTGAATACCTAGTTAAAAATAATTTCCCATCGGTAGAGTCTATATTGCCAAGCACATTCTTAAACAAGAATTCAGGCGATTTAGTAGTAAAAGTTATAAAAGATAGTTTGAGAGATTGCCATTATTTTCATTTAAATGCTGAAAATGCTACTGCTATAAATGGTCATGAAGCACAGTATATATCATTTAGAGGTGAAAATATAACTTGGGGCCATGAACATGCTGATTTAGGTAATTTTATTATTTCAGCAGGAGAAGACGTTTTAGCTATGGACCCAGCCTATTTTGGAGATAAAAACTTTGAGAACAGAAGTATTAATAATGCTGGCGATCATAATACAATCTTAATTGATGGTCAAGGCCCAGGTTCAGATGATGAGCCTTTATTTATTAAAACAGAAAATAGTTTTGATGAATATTTTGTATTACAAGAATTTTGGAAGCAAAAAGGATTAGTGTTACCAAATGCATATATTTTGAGAACAGTTGAAATTTTAATAGATTCATTTCCAACCTATGTTATTACTGATAATATTAAAAATACCAGTTTATTTTCAAATAGAACAGCTTCATTTAATTTGAACGGAAATGGAAATACTTATGATTCGAGTTTTTATTTTTTGGATAATACAAAAAGCAGAGCTGTATGGGATTATCCATGCAGAAAAGACAATGATAGGTCTGACAACTATAAAATGCTGTTAACTTTTACAAGTTTTTTCGAAGGCCAAACTGCCTCGAGTGAATTAGATACAATGATCATGAAACCAAATGGTAATTTTCGTAGAATTTATCACCCAAATTTACTTGGAAATAACACATTTAAACAAAACGATATTGGCGGTGTTTTAGGCCTATTTGGAACTTATAATAGCACCCAAGTTGGATTTCATACCCGAGTTTTTAAAGACTTCTTTCTAAACCCTGGAGACCAGGTGCAATTTAAAAGTACGATACAAGTTATCCCTTGTAATTCACCTTCTGACCAGATGGTGCGATATCAAACAAATCCAAAATATACCTTGCATATTGTAAGTCCACACAATAATTTATTCAATTTGTTTTTCTCAAAAATTAATTCAAATTATGGGAAAGACACCTCACAAAATCCTTTTGGAATTGACGCAAATTCTGTTTTAGAAACAGATGCTAAATTCCTCCTTTTTAGTTACAGCACCAACCCTGAATTTAAATCAGGTAATTGTGTAAGTTATTGTAATTTCAGGAAAGCAAGAATTGCAGAAGGAAGATTATTTAAATACCACGATACTACATACATTGAAAGCTCTAAAGTTGCAACAGCCTATTATTCTTTAATTGGTAAATGTAAATACAAAGCCTATACAGAAACTGACACAGCTTGCACAATTAGCTTTTATTTAGCAGATGTAGATACTGGTGTTGGAATGAAAGTAAATGGCTTGCCATTTACCTATAACACGCTTACCTGTATGATGCAAGTTGATGTACCCATAGGCCTCACCCAATTTGAAATAGAACTAGAAGACCCATGCCGTG